>CAYLZU010000412.1:0-2921 GCA_964388005.1 uncultured Burkholderiaceae bacterium | reverse complement strand
CCGCCCCCGACACAAGCACTCGGGGGCGGGCTCGAACGGGAATCCAGCGGCTTTATCCGCGCAAGACACTGGGTCCCCGCCCCCGCCTGCGCGGGGGCAAGACTCTGCGCGGGGACGACAAACGAGTTGCGGACATCCTGCTTTCTCGCTGCTGAGCGTCGTCGCCAATCGAGTGACTCGATGACCGGCGGCTCAGTGCGACGCCGGCACGCACTCGGCGAGCCGCCGCGCCAGCGCCCGCGCCGAGTCTTCGCTCGCCGCTTCGACCATCACCCGCAGCAGCGGCTCGGTTCCCGACGGACGGATCAACACCCGCCCCCCACCGCCGAGTTCGCGCTCGACCCGGCCGAGCATCGCCTGCAGCGGCGGGTGGCTCTTCCAGTCGAAGCCGTTCGCCAGCCGCACGTTGACCATCGCCTGCGGCATCAGCGGCAGGTCCTCGGTCAGCTGAGCCAGGCTGCGGCCGGAGCGGCGCATGGCGGCCAGCACCTGCAGGCTGCTGACGATGCCGTCGCCGGTGGTGTGGCGGTCGAGGCAAAGCAGATGTCCCGAGCCTTCGCCGCCGAGGCTCCAGCCGCGCTCCTCGAGCATCTCGAGCACGTAGCGGTCGCCGACCTTCGCCCGCGCGAACGGCACCTTCAGCTCGGCCAGCCGCCGCTCGAGCGCGAAGTTGGTCATCAGAGTGCCGACCGCCCCGGCCACCGGTCCGTCGCGCATGCGGTCGCGGACGATCACGTACAGCAGCTGGTCGCCGTTGTACTGGCGGCCGTCGCCGTCGGCGAGCACCAGCCGGTCGGCGTCGCCGTCCACCGCGATGCCGAGGTCGGCGCCGCTGTCCCGCACCGCCTGCACCAGCGCTTCCGGGTGCACGGCGCCGACGCCGTCGTTGATGTTGAAGCCGTTGGGCTCGACGCCGATCGCAATCACCTCGGCGCCGAGTTCGTGGAACACCGCCGGCGCGACGTGGTAGGCGGCGCCGTGGGCGCAGTCGACCACCAGTTTCAGCCCGCGCAGGTCGAGCGAGGTGGGGAACGTGCTTTTGCAGAACTCGATGTAGCGGCCGGCGGCATCCTCGAGCCGCCGCGCCTTGCCCAGCCGGTGCGAGTCGACGCAGGCGAGCGGCTTGTCGAGTTCGGCCTCGATCTGGCTTTCGACCTCGTCGGCGAGCTTCTTGCCGAGCGCGGAGAAGAACTTGATGCCGTTGTCCGGATAGGGATTATGCGAGGCGCTGATCACCACGCCGGCCGACAGCCGCTGGGCGCGGGTCAGGTAGGCCACCGCCGGCGTCGGCAGCGGTCCCGACAGCACGGTGTCGACCCCGGCGCTGGCGAAGCCGGCTTCGAGCGCCGCCTCCAGCATGTAGCCGGACACCCGCGTGTCCTTGCCGATCAGCACCGTCGGCCGCGCGCCCCTGGTTGCGCGCGCCAGCACCCGGCCCGCCGCATGGCCGAGGCGAAGCACGAACTCGGGAGTGATCGGCGCCTCTCCCACCATGCCGCGGATGCCGTCGGTGCCGAAATACCTCCTGCTCATCGTCGATCCCCCTCCAGTTGCCGCCAGACCGCAAGAGCGTCCCGGGTGGCGGCGACATCGTGCACGCGCAGGATCGCCGCGCCCTGCCGCGCCGCCCACAGCGCCGCCGCCAGGCTGCCCGCCAGCCGCTCAGCGCTCGCCGCGCGGCCGGTCATGGCGCCGATCATCGACTTGCGCGAGAAGCCGACCAGCACCGGCGCCAGCGCCGCCAGTCGAGGCAGCGCCCGCGCCAGCGCCAGATTGTCCTCGAACCGCTTGCCGAAGCCGAAGCCGGGGTCGACGACGATCCGCTCGCGGCCGATCCCCGCGGCGACGCACGCTTCGATCCGCTGGCGCAGGAAGGCCGTCACCTCGGCCACCACGTCGGCGTAGCCCGGCGCCTGCTGCATTGTCCGCGGCTCGCCGCGCATGTGCATCAGGCAGACGGATGCATCGGTTGCGCTGACCGCCTCGATCGCGCCCGGCGCGCGCAGCGCCTCGACATCGTTGATCATCGCCGCCCCGGCGGCGAGCGCCGCCCGCATCACCTCGGGATGGCGGGTGTCGACCGAGATCGGCACGCCCGCATCCCGCAGCGCCCGCAGCACCGGCAGCACGCGCGCCAGTTCCTCCTCGACCGACACCGGCGTCGCACCGGGGCGGGTCGACTCGCCACCGAGGTCGAGGATGTCGGCGCCCTCCTCGATCAGCCTGCGCCCGTGCGCCACCGCGTCGGCGGCGGCGGCGTAGCGGCCGCCGTCGTGGAACGAGTCCGGGGTGACGTTGACGATGCCCATGAGCAGCGGCCGGCGGCCGGCCAGGGCGCGGATGACGGGGTTCGGTTCGGCTGCCATCGGCGGAAAAACGATCGGGGCCGCGAGTCGCGGCCCCGAAAGTGGATCCAACGTCGCGCCTGCTACGCCGGTTGCGCCGCGCCTTCGACGCCGCCGGCAGCCGGCCTGCCGCCGGCCGGCGGCGTCGAGCCGGTCGACTTCGGAGGCCGCGGCGGCCGGCCGTTGACAATGTCGTCGATCTGGTCGGCGTCGATCGTCTCCCAGTCGAGCAGCGCCTTCGTCATCGCCTCGACCTTGTCGCGGTTCTCCTCGAGCAGGCGGCGCGCCAGCGCGTACTGCTCGTCGATGATGCGGCGGATCTCGGCGTCGACCCGAGCACGTCGCTCATGCCGTAGCGGGTGACCATGTCGCGCGCCATGTGGGTGGCGCGCTCGAAGTCGTTGCTGGCGCCGGTGGTCATCTGGTTCATGAAGATCTCCTCGGCGATGCGGCCGCCGAAGAGCACCGCGATCCGGTTCAGCAGGTATTCGCGGTCGTAGGCATAGCGGTCCTGCTCCGGCAGCTGCATCGTGACGCCGAGCGCGCGGCCGCGCGGGATGATCGTCACCTTGTGCA
>CAYLZU010000411.1:0-2929 GCA_964388005.1 uncultured Burkholderiaceae bacterium | reverse complement strand
TTCTTCACGTGCTTGACGACGACGTTCGTCAGCAGGCGCTTGAACGGCGGCAGCAGGTCGCCGACCTGCGTCGTGACGACGGTGCGGACCGGCGTGGCCCCAATCACCTGCGCCAGCGTGTGCGCGAAGTTCTCCAGCACCACGATCGCCACGGCGCCGGAATCTTTGAGCTGATGTTCGAGTTCGCGCGGCGTGTAAAGCGGGTTGACGTTGACCGCCACCATGCCGGCGCGCAGCACGCCGAACAGGGCCACCGGGTACTGCAGCAGGTTGGGCAGCATCAGGGCAACGCGGTCGCCCCGCTTCAGCCCGGCGGACTTCTGCAGCCAGGCCGCGAAGGCGCGGCTCGCCTCGTCGAGCTGCCGGTACGTCATCACCGTGCCCATCGAGTTGAACGCCGGCAGGTCGGCAAAGCGGGCGCAACTGGCGGCCAGCACGTCCTTCAAGGAGGCGAACCGGTCTAGGTCGACCTCGGCCGGAATGCCGGTCGGGTACTGGGCGAGCCAAGGCCTTTCCATATGCCACCTCGCGCGTGCTTGCCGGCGACGGCGCCGCTCGTCCTGGAGTGTGCCGCCGCCGCGCAGCGAGCCTTTGCGCGATGACAACGACGCGGCACGCGCATGGCCAAGGGGCACGGCTCTGCGCCGGCCGGCGGCCGTTTGCAATTCGAATCACAAAGTCGGATAGTTGCCGCATCCGATGCAGTCGCGCATCGTGCCCGGAGAATCCACATGGCCAAGGGTCAACTTCGAAGCAACAAGGAAAAGAAGAAGCCGAAACAGTCGAAGAAGCAGACCGCGCCGGCGGCGCCTTTCGGATCGTCGCAGAACAAGACCCCGCCGCCCTCCAAGTAGCCTGGCGAGCGGTCGCGGTCAGCAGCCGCGCTCCGCGCGGTTGCCGCCGCATCGCCGTTGCGATGGACGCGATCGCCGCCACGCGGCACTGGCTCGAGCGAGCCGTCATCGGCCTGAACCTGTGCCCCTTCGCCAAGGCGGTGCACCTGAAGCAGCAGATCCGCTGGGTGGAGAGCCCCGCACGCGACGCCGAAGCATTGCTCGGCGACCTGGTGACTGAACTCCGGCTGCTGGCCGAAGCCGACCCCGGGCAGGTGGAGACCACCCTGCTGATCCATCCCCAGGTGCTCGCCGATTTCCTCGACTACAACGACTTCCTCGACGTGGCCGACGCCGCCATCGAGCAAATGGGTCTGGCCGGGGTCCTGCAGGTCGCCAGCTTCCACCCCGACTACCGGTTCGCGGGCACGGCTGCCGACGACGCCGCAAATCTCAGCAACCGTTCGCCGCACCCGATGCTGCATCTGCTGCGCGAAGACAGCATCGCCCGCGCCGTGGCCGCATTTCCGGACGCGGCAGCGATCTACGAACGCAACATCGAGACCCTGCGCCGCCTGGGCACGGATGGTTGGCGCAAGCTGATGTCGGACGAGGACTGACGGCCGGCGCCCGCTACCGCGGGCGCGATCACTCCGTTCGTCTCGGCGCTGTCACCACGCCCGTGATGTGCCTGCGCCTTCGTCTCCCCAGCCGGCGGCTACTGGATCGGCACGCCGAAGGCGCCGGCGTCCGAGCGGATGAAGCCGCAGGCGATCGGCGGGCCGGAGTTGCCGTCGGGCTGGGTGGTGTAGTCGTCGGCGCGGCTGGTAAGGACGATCACGCGGCCGATCACGCTCGCCGGTCCGGCGGTGACCGTCAGGGCGCCGGTCTGCGCCGAATAGGCGGCGAAGCCGTCGGCGTCGGAGATCAGGTTGGGCAGGTCGCCGGCATGGTGGGGCGGCCTGGCCGGGTTGCCGTGCGCTGTATTGCCCGGATTGAAGTGCCCGCCGATGCCGGAGCCGTCAACCCCGGTGCAGCTGCGGCCTTCGTGCACATGCAGGCCGAAAGCGCGGCCGGGCGGCATGCCGATAAGCCGGGTGCGGACGATGACGATGGCCCCGTACTGAAGGAAGCTCACCCTGGCGTCGATGCCGCTGCCGTCGAGCGCCAACAGCCGCGCCGACGCGGTAGCCGAGGGAGTGCCGGTGATCTCGGTCCACGTGGTCACCTGCTCGTCGCTGCGGTTCCGGATGCGGCTGTCGGTGTTCGAGCAGCCGGCAGCCAGCAAGGCGCTTGCGACGGCGACCGCCAGGGATGCAACGCGGCGGCGCTCCAGGGGCATGTTCTTCTCCCGATACCGATCGGCAGCGGAAGGATACGTCCCGCGGCGATCAGATCGCGATCAGATCGCGCACGTTCTTCTCCTTCATCTCGGCCCCGGCGCCGGCGTGCGTGATCCGGCCGCGCGACATCACCGCATAGCCGTCGGCGAGCGACTCGGCGAAGTCGTAGTACTGCTCGACCAGCAGCACCGCCATCCGGCTGTTCTCGACCAGCCTGCGGACCACGGCGCCGATCTCCTTGATGATCGACGGCTGGATGCCCTCGGTCGGCTCGTCGAGGATCAGCACCCGCGGGTTGGCCGCAAGCGCGCGGCCGATCGCCAGTTGCTGCTGCTGCCCGCCCGAGAGATCGCCGCCGCGGCGCCTCAGCATCTGCCTGAGCACCGGGAAGGTCTCGAGGATCTGCTCGGGCACCTTGCGCGCGGCGCGGCCGGCCACCGGAGCCAGCCCCATCAGCAGGTTCTCCTCGACCGTGAGCCGGTTGAAGATCTCGCGCCCCTGCGGCACGTAGCCGATGCCCAGCCGCACGCGCTGGTACGGCGCCAGCCTGGTGATGTCCTGCCCGTCGAGCAGCACGCGGCCGCTGCGCGCGGGCACCAGGCCCATCGCCGTCTTCAGCAGCGTCGTCTTGCCGACACCGTTGCGGCCGAGCAGCACCGTGCAGGCGCCGGCCGGCGCGGCGAGCGACACGTCGCGCAGGATGTGACTGCCGCCGTAGTACTGGTTCAGCGATTCGATGGTCAGCATGGCCGC
>CAYLZU010000410.1:0-2948 GCA_964388005.1 uncultured Burkholderiaceae bacterium | reverse complement strand
GATCTTCGCGCCAGTCCGCAACTGGTGAAGTCGATGAGCGTCAGCCCGCCGGTCGGCTTCGGCCGCGTGCGCCTGGTGCGGGTCGGCGACGTCGACCTGCAGCCCTGCGGCGGCACGCACGTGCGCAACACGGCCGAGATCGGCGCCGTCCGCGTCGCCAGGATCGAGAAAAAGAGCGCGCGGACACGGCGCGTCGTGCTGGAGTTCGCCTGATCGGCCCCGACTGCGGAGCAGACACGATGCACGATCACGATCATCCGCACGACCACGATCACCACGGCAGCGAGCTGTCGCCGATCGAGGCGCGGGTGCGGGCGCTGGAGTCGATCCTGGTCGAGAAGGGCTACGTGGAGCCGGCGGCGCTCGACGCCATCATCGACGCCTACGAGACCAGGATCGGCCCGCGCAACGGCGCCCGGGTGGTGGCCCGCGCCTGGTCCGACCCGGCGTTCGCGCGGCGGCTGCGCGAGAACGCCACCGCGGCGATCGCCGAGCTTGGCTACAGCGGCCGCCAGGGCGAGCACATGGTGGCGGTGTTCAACGATGCCGACACGCATCACCTGGTGGTGTGCACGTTGTGCTCGTGCTATCCGTGGCCGGTGCTCGGGCTGCCGCCGGTCTGGTACAAGTCGGCGCCGTACCGCTCGCGCGCGGTGCTCGATCCGCGCGGCGTGCTGGCCGAGTTCGGGGTGCGGTTGCCGGCGGACAGGCGCATCCGCGTCTGGGACTCGACCGCCGAGGTGCGCTACCTGGTCATTCCCGAGAGGCCGGCCGGAACCGAGGGCATGAGCGAAGACGAGCTTGCGCAGCTGGTGACGCGCGACAGCATGATCGGCACCGGCCTGCCTCTTGCGCCGCAGGGATGCCGATGAACGGCGCCCAGGATCTCGGCGGCCAGATGGGTTTCGGGCCGGTCGTGCCCGAGCCGGACGAGCCGCCGTTTCACGCCGAGTGGGAGCGCCGCGCGCTGGCGGTGACTCTGGCCTGTGGCGCCATGGGCCACTGGAGCATCGACGACAGCCGCCACGCGCGGGAGACGCTGCATCCGGTCGACTACCTGACCTCCAGCTACTACGCAATCTGGATCAAGGCGCTGGAGAAACTGCTGGCGCGCGAGGGATTCGTCACCGCCGGCGAGCTGCACGCGGGGCGCGTGCTCGAGCCGCCCCGCGCGCCGGGCCGTGTGCTGCGCGCAAGCGAGGTGGCGGCGGCGCTGGCGCGCGGCTCGCCGACCGAACGAGCGCCGACCACCGCGGCGCGCTTCGGCGTCGGCGACCATGTGCGCACCGTCAACGAGCACCCGACCGGCCACACGCGCCTGCCGCGTTATGCCCGCGGGCGGCACGGCCGCATCGAGCGGGTGCATGGGGTGCACGTCTATCCGAACGCCCACGCCCACGGCCTGGGCGAGCGCCCGCAGTGGCTGTACACGGTCGCATTCGACGGCCGCGAGCTTTGGGGCCGCGCCGCCGACCCGACACTCACGGTCAGCATCGACGCCTGGGAGCCGACCCTTGAGCCTGCCTAGATGAAGCCCCCACGCTCGCATTCGCTCGCTGCCCCCAGGGGGGCGCTCAGTGGCTTCGGGCGGCCGGGCGCCACTGAGGTTGACGCCGCGCTTAGCGCCGTGGCGCCGCTGCCGCTCGACGACGCCGGGCCGGTGTTCGCGGCGCCGTGGCAGGCGCAGGCCTTCGCCCTCGCCGTGCAGCTGCACGCGCAGGGGCTGTTCACCTGGCCGCAGTGGGCCGAGGCGCTCGCCGCCGAGATCCGCGCCGCCGGCGCCGGCGACGACGGCTCGCGCTACTACGAACACTGGGTGGCGGCGCTGGAGAAGCTGGTGGCAGCGCGCGGCGCGACCGATGCCGCGGCGCTGTCCGCGCGCGCCGATGCCTGGCGCCGCGCCGCGGCGGCGACTCCGCACGGCAGCCCGATCACACTGGACAACGATCCGCTGGCGGCGCGCTGACGGCGGCGGCGGAACCGGACAACGAGGACAACAACCGTGAGCGAACTTGGCTACCTGCGCCAGCCGGCGATCCGCGGCGGGACGATCGTCTTTGTCTGCGATGACGATCTGTGGAGCGTCGATGCCGAAGGTGGCACCGCCCGGCGCCTGACCGCGGGGCTCGGCGAACCGTCGACGCCTGCGCTGTCGCCGGACGGCCGCTGGCTCGCCTATGTCAGCCGCGATGAACAGCATCCGGAGGTCTACCTGATGCCGGCCGAGGGCGGACCGGCGCGGCGGATGACGTGGCTCGGTCCCGACGTGATGGTGCGCGGCTTCACGCCCGACGGGCGGATCCTGTTCGTCACTACCTACGGCCAGCCGTTCTTCCGCAACTACCGCGCCTGGACGCTCGGCCTCGAAGGCGGGCTGCCGGTGCTGCTGCCGTACGGGCAGGTCAATCACCTGTCCTACGGCCCCGGCAAGGCGAAGGTGATCGGCCGCAACACCGCCGACCCGGCGCGCTGGAAGCGCTATCGCGGCGGCACGGCCGGCCACCTGTGGGTCGACGCCGAGGGCGACAACCGCTTCCGCCGCATGACCGAACTGGCGGGCAACATCACCTGCCCGATGTGGCTCGGCAGCCGCATCTACTTCCTCTCCGACTACGAGGGCGTCGGCAACCTGTACTCGTGCCTGCCCGACGGCCTCGACCTGAAACGGCACACCGACCACAGCCACTTCTACGCCCGCCATGCGTCCACCGACGGCGCGCGCATCGTCTACCAGTGCGGCGCCGAGATCAGGCTGTTCGATCCGGTGAGCGACACCACGCGGCGGGTCGAGATCCGGGTGCCGGCGCATCGCACGCAGGCGGCGCGGCGCTTCGTGCCGGCGGCCGAGCATCTCGAAGACATCGATCTTCACCCGCAGGGCCATTCGCTGGCGGTGGTGGCGCGCGGCAAGCACTTCTCCTTCGCGCTGTGGGAAGGAGCGGTGCGGC
>CAYLZU010000409.1:2495-2954 GCA_964388005.1 uncultured Burkholderiaceae bacterium | reverse complement strand
GCACCATCAGCGTCACCAGCGCGCCGGAGGCGAACGCCTTGGCCGGCGTGCCGGTGAAGCGCGCCAGCGCCTGCTGCAGCGCCTCGCCGGCGAAGGCCTTCAGGCCGTCGGTGAGCAGCACCATGCCGAGCAGGAACAGGCCGATCCCGCCGAGCAGCTGGAAGGTCATCGCGGTCATGGAGCCGGCCGCAGCGCCGCAAATGTCACGGCGGTCACGGCCCGCCCCCGCCGTGCCGGAAGTGCAGCCAGGCGTTGATGAAGTAGACCAGCGCGATCGCGACGCTGGTCCAGCCGATGGCGTTCAGCAGCCTTGCCTGCGGCCGCGCCACCAGGGCGACGATCAGCGCTCCGGCCATCACGCTGGCAGCGACCGCGGACAGCACGTCCGCCGGGGCGGCGACCGACAGCAGCGGCGCCTTCAGGTACAGCAGGTCGTCGATGCCGATGATCGCCAGATTG
>CAYLZU010000409.1:458-2485 GCA_964388005.1 uncultured Burkholderiaceae bacterium | reverse complement strand
CCAGATTGAACAGGTTGCTGCCGACCAGGTTGCCGATCGCCAGGTCGAGCGCTCCGATTCGCAACGCGGCGACGGTGACCGTCAGCTCGGGCAGCGTCGTGGCCAGCGCCACCAGCAGCGTGCCGACGAAACTGTCGCTCCAGCCCATCGCCGAGGCCACGCCGCCGGCGGCGAACGGCAGCCGCAGCGCCGCGGCGACGACCACCGCCGCGGCGGCGGCATAGCGCCAGGCGGCCTGTCGCAGCGTCAGCCCGGGCGGCCGCTCCTCGGCGGCGGCCTCGGCGCGGACGCCGCGTTCGTAGTGGTAGACGGTGCGGATCGCCACCGCGTAAAGCACCAGCAGCGCCAGGCTCGCCAACGACACGTGCCCGAGCCGCAGCTCGGCCTGCGGCGCCGACAGGATGCCGAAGGCCACCACGCCGAGCATCACGATGCCGAAGGCGGCGCCGAGCGCGTGACCCTGGCTGGCGACCGAATAGATCGACGCCCGCCGATGCAGCACGTCGAGAACGACCAGCATGGCGAGGTTGAGCACGCAGGCGCCGAGCACGTTGCCGACGGCGATGTCCGGCACGTCGGCGAGCGTCACCGACGAGATGCCGGTCATCAGTTCCGGCAGCGAGGTGACGGTGGCCATCAGCACCAGTCCGATCCAGCTGCCGCCGAGTCCGGTGTGATAGCCGATCGCGTCGCCATAGCGCGCCAGCCGCGAGCCGGCGGCGAGGATCAGCGCCGCGCAGGCGGCCAGTTGCAGCCAGTAGCTCCAGGCGGCGGACATCGGACTCCCCTCACGCGATTGTGACGCCGCGGCTTCAACCCGGGTTTGTCCCGGATGCGGCGAATTCGCTGACCAGGGTCAACTTCGGCACCGATTGCCGCCGGAGCGATGAAGGCCGGCTTCTAGACTTGGCCTGACGCGGGCGGCCGCTGCGCCTGCAGGTTCGCCGCCCGCGCACCTTCCGCGGACGAGACCATGAAGATCCTGCTCCCCTATGACGGCAGCCGCCACGCGCGCCACGCGGTTGACTTCGTCGCTGCCCGCGCGCCGCTGATCGGCCGCGAACCGGTGGTGTGGCTGCTGAACGTGCAGCCGCCGATGTTCGTCGAGATCCCGACCGCGGCCTCGCGCAAGCGGCTCACCGAGATCTACGCGCGGCGCGCCCAGAGCCTGCTGCGGCCGGCACGCGCGGCGCTGAAGCGCGCCGGAATCGACGCCCACGCCACCCATCTGGTCGGCGTGCCCGGCCTGCGGATCGCGCGCGCCGCCCGCAACAGGAAGGCGGACCTCATCGTGATGGGTTCGCACGGCCGCAGCGCGGTGGCCGGCATGCTGATGGGATCGGTCACCAGCACCGTGCTCGCCTTCTGCGACGTGCCGGTGCTGCTGCTGCGTGACAGCGAGCCGCCGCGGGCGGAGTCGCTGCGCGTCGGCGTCGCGGTCGACGGCAGCGACTACGGCGAGGCCGCCGCCCGCTGGGCGCTGGCGCACCGCGAACTGTTCGGCCCGCAGCCGCGCTTCGAACTGATCCACGTCGCCCGCGACCTGCCGCTGCAGAGCCGCACGCTGCTCGCCAACCTCGCCGACCTGAGCTTCACCCAGGAGCGTGTGCGGGCGCTGCGCCGGCAGGAGTACGAGCGGGCGGTGGCCTCGACACTACCGCTGTTCACCGCCGCCTCGGTGCCGGTCAAGCAGGTCGATCTCTTCGGCGACGCCGGCGAGCAGCTCGCCGCCTACGCGCAGCGCCGCCTCGACGTGCTGGTGATGGGCTCGCACGGCCAGGGGATGTTCAAGGCGGCGGTGCTCGGCTCGGTGGCGACGCGGGTGGCGGCCCGGTGCAGCACGCCGCTGCTGCTGATCCGCAAGGCTTGACGACGGGGCAGCCATGAACGCGCCGGAACCGCTGGCCGCGCCGAAGTCCGACACGCGCGCCTGGCATGCACTCGATGCCGAGGCGGTGCTGGCGGCGCTCGATTCGTCGGCCAGGGGCCTCGCCGCCGACGAGGCGGCGCGGCGGCTGGCGGCGCAC
>CAYLZU010000409.1:0-448 GCA_964388005.1 uncultured Burkholderiaceae bacterium | reverse complement strand
TTTCCTGCTGCAGTTCCACAACGTGCTGATCTACGTGCTGATCGCCGCCGGGGTCGTGACCGCGCTGCTCGGTCACCTGGTCGACTCCGGCGTCATCTTCGGCGTGGTGGTGATCAACGCCCTGATCGGCTTCATCCAGGAAGGCAAGGCCGAAAAGGCGCTGGAAGCGGTGCAGGCGATGCTGGCCAGCCAGGCGGTGGTGCTGCGCGGCGGCCAGCGGCACGAGATCGCGGCGGCCGAACTCGTGCCTGGCGACATCGTGCTGCTCGCCTCCGGCGACCGCGTGCCGGCCGACCTGCGGCTGCTGCGCGCGAAGAACCTGCGCGTCAACGAGTCGGCGCTGACCGGCGAATCGGCGCCGGTGGAGAAGACGGCGGCAGCGGTGCGCGACGAGGCGGTGCTCGCCGAGCGCACGTCGATGTGCTACTCGGGCACCGGGGTGACCTTC
>CAYLZU010000408.1:0-2957 GCA_964388005.1 uncultured Burkholderiaceae bacterium | reverse complement strand
ACCGAGGCGGCGATCGCCGCCATCGGACGCTTTCTCGCCGACCGCGACGTCGGCGCCCTGCGCGAGGCGCGCGAGCAGGTGCATACCGCCGCCGGCGCCGTGCGCATGCTGGAGCTGCGCGGCGCGGCGCTGATGTTCGATGCGACCGAGCAGCTGCTCAGGAGATGGGAAAGCCTGCCGGAGGAGTGCGATGCCGAGAGCAAGCAGAAGGTCGAGGCGGCGCTGCGGGCCGCCTTTGCCTATCTCGAAGGGCTGCGCGCCGGCCGGCCGGACCAGCCGATCCGCCTGTACCCGCACTACCGCGAAGTCAGGATCCTGGTCGGCGCCGCGCGTGCGCATCCGGCCGACCTGCTGTTTCCCGACCTGACGCGCCGGCCGGCGCTGGCGGCGATCGGCGTGCTGCCGATGACCGCCGACCAACTGCGCGTGCGCCGGGCCCGCTTCGAGGGCGCGCTGCTGCGTTTCCTGCGCGATCCGGACGACCGGGACGCGCGCCGGGACATGCACGACGCGCTGTTCGACCTCGAACGGCTGCCGCAGCGCGGCCTGGCGCGCAGCTTCTGGTGGGTGGTGCGCGGCCTGCTCGATGCGCTCGAGGCCGACGCGATCGCCGTCGACGTCGACCTGAAGCGGGTGCTGGCGCGGCTGAACCTGCAGCTGCGGCGGCTGATCGAGGGCGGCAGCGGTGTGGCCGAGCGCCTGCTGGTCGATGCGCTGTACTACGTCGGCCGCGCCGATCCGCACGTGGCCCGCGTCGCCGAGGTGCGGCAGCTGTACGACCTCGATGCCCTGCTGCCCGCCGACTACGAGAAGTCGCGGCTGGTGCTCCTCGATGTCGACCGCGTGCGGACGCTGCGGCGGACGCTGGCGGAAGCGAAGTCGGCGTGGACCGAAGCCGCCGGTGGCGGCGACCCGGCCGCGTTCCTGGCGCAGATCGACGCCGCCCGCGAAGCGGCCGAGGCCGTCGACGCCGGCCCGCTCGGCGCCCTGCTCGCCGAGATCGGCCGGCTCGCCGCCGACCTCGGCGACGCCGACGCCGCCAGCCGCGAATCGCTGTCGATCGAGGTCGCCACGGCGATGCTGCTGGTCGACCTCGCGGTCGAGGAGCTGCCGAACATCGACGAGCGCTTCGAGACCCGCGCACGGTCGATGATCGAGCGGCTGCATGCGGCGCGGCGCGGCGAAGCGCCGGCTGCCGTCGAACCCTGGTTGAGCGAACTGGCGCGCAAGGCGCAGGACCGGCAGACGATGCTCACCGTCGTCACCGAGCTGACCGGCCTGCTGCGCGAGATCGAGCAGCGCCTCGACCGCTTCTTCCGCGCGCCGGCCGAACGCGCCGAGCTCGGCGAACTGGACCCGATCATCGAGCAGATGGCGAGCGTGCTCGGCCTGCTCGGACTCGACGACGCCGTGGCGGCGCTCGACGACGCCCGCGACGCGGTGCGGCGCTATGCCGACCCCGCCACCGTCGCCGACGAGACCGACTTCGCCCGACTGGCGGGCAACCTCGGCGCGGTCGGCTTCCTGGTCGGAACGCTGCAGCAGGACGGCGACCCGCGCAGCCGCTTCCGCTGGGATGCGGCGACGGCCGTCTTCAGCGCCGACCTCGCCGTCTCGACGGCGGCAGCGGGCGGCGACGACGAGGCGTTCGACGCCTATGGTCATCCCGTCTTCACCGACGAGTCCGAGGCGATCGAGGAGAACGTCGAAACAGCGGCGCGCCAGCATCTGCACCGGTCGCGCCAGCTGGCGGCGCAGCTGGCCGCCGATCCGACCGATGCCCAGGCCGCCCGGGCGCTGCTGGAGGTCGCGCAGCAGCTGGCCAACGACGCCGACCTGCTCGACGACGCGGCGATGAAATCGCTGGCGCGCGAGGCCGCGGCGATGGCGAGGGACCTGACCGAGCGCCCGGACGCCGCCACCGCGGCGCGCCTGTCGCAGGCGCTCGGCCCGGCCGAGGTCGAGGCACCGGCGCCCGTGGCTGCCCCGGCGCCGCTGCCGCCGACGCAGGTCGCCGCCGATGCCGAGCTGCTGGAGATCTTCGTCGACGAGGCCGACGAGGTCCTGGCCGGCATCGACCACGGACTCGTGGCGCTGCGCGCTGCCCCGGCCGACCGGGCCGCGATGACGACCGTTCGCCGCGCCTTCCACACGCTCAAGGGGTCGAGCCGGATGGTCGGACTGGCCGACTTCGGCGAGGGCGCGTGGGCGGTCGAGCAGTGTTTCAACGCCTGGCTGTCGCAGGAGCGCGCCGCCAGCGACGATCTGATCGCCCTGGCCGCCGCGGCGCGAAGCATCATGGCCGCCTGGGTGCGCGCCATCCGCGCCGATGCGGCGGTGCGGATCGACGCCGGGCCGCTGGCGGAATCGGCGCACCGGGTCCGCGACGGCCAGCCGTTCGCCATCGATGCCGCGGCGCTGCCGGCCAAGGCCGAAGCGACAGCGTCCGCCGGGGCCGAGTTCGACATCCTCGCAGCGCTCGAAGCGGCGGTCGACGCTGGCGAGCCGGCGCCAGCGGCGGCCGCTGCCATTGCGCCGGCACTCGAAGACGTCACCGCCGAGGAGTTCGTCATCGACGAGGCGTTGACGCAGGCAATCGGCAGCGAGTTGCCGGCGCAAGCCGTCGAGGCGGCGGCACCGGACGTCAGCCCCGGCGGGCAGACCGCGGCCACCGCGCCCGGACGCGACGACGGCGACCAGCGCCGGGTCGGGCCGGTCGAACTCAGCCCGGGCCTGTACAGCGTCTTCCTCGGCGAGGCGGACGACATCGTGCGCGCGCTGGTGCAGGACCTCGCCGAGTGGCGCCGGCAGCCGGAACGTCCGGTATCGCCGACCGCGCTGCGCAGCGCCCATTCGCTGGCCGGGATCACCGCCACGGTGGGCCTGCACACCGTCTGGAACCTGGCCGACCCGCTCGACGACCTGCTGAAGGCAACGGTGGCGGCGGAACCGTCGGC
>CAYLZU010000407.1:0-2982 GCA_964388005.1 uncultured Burkholderiaceae bacterium | reverse complement strand
TTGACGGCAAAGGCGCCGAGGATCGGCCCGAACAGCGTGCCGCGGCCGCCGACCGCGGCCCAGATGGCGATCTCGATCGAGTTGGCCGGGCTCATCTCGCTGGGGTTGATGATGCCCACCTGCGGCACGTACAGCGCCCCGGCGATCCCGCTCATCACCGCCGCCACCGTCCAGATGAAGAGCTTGAAGTACAGCGTGCGGTAGCCGAGGAACATCAGCCGCGACTCCTGGTCGCGGATCGCGGTGAGCACGCGGCCGAGCTTGCTGGTGACGATCCACCGCGCCAGCACCAGCGAGCCGAGCAGACAGAGGCCGGAGAGCACGTAGAGCAGCGTGCGCATCTCCGGCGCGGTGATCGGATAGCCCAGGATGCGCTTGAAGTCGGTGAAGCCGTTGTTGCCGCCGAAGCCCATGTCGTTGCGGAAGAAGGCGAGCATGGCGGCGAAGGTCAGCGCCTGGGTGATGATCGAGAAGTACACGCCCTTGATCCGCGAGCGGAAGGCGAAGAAGCCGAACACGAACGCCAGCAGCCCCGGCACGGCGACCACCAGGCAAAGCGCCCACAGGAACGAATCGGTGCCGGCCCAGTACCACGGCAGTTCCTTCCAGTCGAGGAACACCATGAAGTCGGGCAGATCGACGCCGTAGACGCCGTCGCGGCCGATCTGCCGCATCAGGTACATGCCGAAGGCATAGCCGCCGAGGGCGAAGAAGAGGCCCTGGCCGAGCGACAGGATGCCGGTGTAGCCCCAGATGAGATCCATGGCCAGCGCCACCACCGCGTAGCACATGAACTTGCCGAGCAGCGTGATCCAGAAACTCGACACGTGCAGCGGATGCCCCGCCGGCACCGCCAGATGCAGCAGCGGCAGCACGACGATCAGCACGGCGGCAGTCGCGAAGATGGCGCTCCAGACGCGCAGCGGGAACAGGCGCGTCATGCGACGACGCCTCCCACTTCAGGCAGAAGGTGGGGCCCGCGCACTTCACCTCCCCCTTCAATGGCGAGGTCGGGACGGGGATGGGGCAGATGCGCGCCGGACCCCATCCCCACCCCGGCCATCCCCTCGAAGGGGAGGGAGAAAGAGCGACTCGGGGTCATGCCTCGGCGCTCCTTCCCTTGAGGGCAAACAGACCCTGCGGCCGCTTCTGGATGAACAGGATGATGAACACCAGCACCATGATCTTGGCCAGCACCGCGCCCGACCACGGCTCGAGGAATTTGGCGATCGAACCGAGCCCGAGCGCGGCGATCACCGTGCCGGCAAGCTGCCCGACGCCGCCCAGCACCACCACCATGAAGCTGTCGACGATATAGCCTTGGCCGAGGTCCGGTCCGACGTTTCCGATCTGACTCAACGCCACGCCGCCCAACCCGGCGACGCCCGAACCGAGGCCGAAGGTCAGCATGTCGACGCGGTGCGTCGGCACGCCGGTGCAGCTGGCCATCGAACGGTTCTGCGTCACGCCGCGCACGAACAGCCCCAGCCGGGTGCGGTTGATCATCAGCCAGACCGCGGCGAGCACCAGCAGCGCGAAGCCGATGATCACCATGCGGTTGAAGGGCAGCACGTAGCCGCCTTCGAGCGCGATGCCGCCGGACAGCCAGCTCGGGTTCTCGACCTCGACGTTCTGGGCGCCGAAGATCGTGCGGCTGGCCTGGATCAGCAGCAGGCTGACGCCCCAGGTGGTGAGCAGCGTCTCCAGCGGCCGGCCGTAGAGGAAGCGCAGCACCGACCGTTCGAGCGCCATGCCGATCGCCGCGGTGACGACGAAGGCCACCGGCAGCGCCGCAACGACATACCAGTCGAAGGCGCCGGGAAAGTGGCTGCGGAAGATGCCCTGGACGACGAAAGTGGCGTAGGCGCCGATCATCAGGAACTCGCCGTGCGCCATGTTGATGATGCCCATCAGGCCGTAGGTGATGGCCAGGCCCAGGGCGGCCAGCAGCAGAATCGAGCCGAGGCTCACTCCGGAGAACAGCGCCAGCGCCATTTCGGTGCGCCGCAGCCGCTCGTTGATCGCGTTCAGTGACGCCTGCGCCACCGCGCGGACGCTCTCGTCGGGCTCGGGGTAGCTGCCGTCCTTCTGCCGCGTGATCATGGTCGCCAGCATCTGCCGCACCTGCGGATCCGTGCTCGCCGCCAGCCGTTGCGCCGCCTTGACGCGATCGGCCGCCTCGCTGGAGCGGATCGCCAGCGACGCCGCGGCGAGTTCGAGGATCGCCCTGACCTGGGGGTCGCTCTCCTTCGCCGCCGCTGCCTCGATGATCGGAGCGGCGCCGTCGTTGTCCGACCCCTGCAGCTCGCGCGCCGCCGCCAGCCGCGTGGCGCGGTCGGGGCTGCCCAACTTCAGCGCCGCGATCGCCGCGCCGATCTCGCCGCGCAGGCGGTTGTTGACGATGATCGCGTCCAGCCCCGCCGGCGCCGCGCCGAGCTTCTCGCCGGTGGCGGCATCCTGCATCTGCCCGCCGGCAACGACCACCGCCCTCCTGCCGTCCTCGATCAGGGCCAGCGACTCGTCGCCCAGCGCCCGCAGCACCTCGATCGCCCGCGCGTCCTGCGTCAGCGCCAGCTTGCGGATGGCCTCGATCCTGACGTCCGAGTCCTCGTCACCGAGCCGAACCACCACCGCCGGATCGAGCGCCGCCCACGCCGGCGCTGCCAGCGCGGCTAGGACGAAGACAAGGAGTCGGATGACGATCTGCATGCGGTCGGTGAGAAAGCGTGGCCCAGGGACGGCGAGCTCAGCCGCCGAGCCCCGCTGCGGGTACCACCCTCCCCCCCGAGGGGGGCTTAGGCGGGGCTTCGTGAAGTGCGAGCTTCGCGCCGCCGGAGCCGGGCGCGCCCGTAAGCGCGCCCGTGGACGGGTCAGGCAGGGGGCGCGTGACCTTTGAACTGCGGCGCAGCGCCCGGCCGCTCCGAAGCGCAGCCGCCCAACTGTCCCGCTTTGCGTGCACGTGCGAGCGCGCAGCGCTCGCGT
>CAYLZU010000406.1:0-3027 GCA_964388005.1 uncultured Burkholderiaceae bacterium | reverse complement strand
ATGTCGGCGCCTTCCTCGATGAGCAGGCGCCGCACCTTCTGGCCTTCTGGGCCGGTCTGGTGCGTCTTCAGCTGCATGCCGAGGATCTGGCCGGCCAGCTGTTCGACCTCGGGCATGCTCTTCGCGAGCTTGACGCCGCCGCCCTTGCCGCGGCCGCCGGCGTGGATCTGCGCCTTCACGACCCACACCGGCCCGCCGAGCGCGTCGGCCGCCTTCATGGCCTCGTCGACGCTGAAACAGGCCATGCCGCGCGGCACCGCGACCCCGTAGCGCTTCAGGATCTCCTTGCCCTGGTACTCGTGGATCTTCATTTCCCCTGCCCCTCGGTGACGGTTGCCGCGCCCGTGTACCAGCGCGGGTAAAACTGGGCCACGGCCGGCCCGTCGACGCGCAGCGCCCGGCAGCGGTCGAGCTGGAAAGGCCTCTTGTCGGCCGCCAGGTGGTCTTCGGCATCCGGCTCGTGGGGCTGGTCGCGCGGCCGGTAGATCTCGCCGGCGAAGGCCTGGATGGCGGCGGTCGGCAGCACCGACGCCAGCTCGGTCAGGTGCGTGCAGCCCTGCGTGCCGCCGAGCCGCTCATGCACCGCGTGGCGGAAGCCGCGGCCGAGATTCAGGCCCACCAGGCGCCGATAGGCATCGCCGAACGAGTCGCAGTGTCCCGGGTAAGGCACCCAGTCCGACCGCGCCGAGGCGTCGACCACGTTCAACTGCGTGTCGATGGTCAGCGTCAGCCGCATCGAATGCACCGGATCGCCGGCCTTGCGGATGCCGACGGCGAGCGCGAAGTCCCTTTCCTTGACGTCGGCGAGCTCGGCTTCCAGGTCCCACAGCCCGTCGTCGCGCGCATAGGCGCGGACGCGGATCGACCGCGTGTGCACGAACCGGCGCGACGGAGTTCCGGACATTGCCGAGAAGAAAAGAAAGCCGGGCGCGACGCGGTGCAACATCGCCCTTCCCGGCGCGCGGATGTTAGCACCGGGACCCGCGCGTCTCCTTCATCCCGCCGTCAGGGTTCCTCGATCGCAGCCGGCGTCTCGGCGTGAACAGCGCTGGCAGGCGGCGGCGCCGGTGGCGGTCCGGGCCGCTGCGCGTGCCGGCGGGCGGGATGCGCTAACCGCCGACAGCCGCCGCCGTCCGGCGCAGGAAGTCGAGCAGCACGCGGGCGGCGATGTCGGCGTCGTCGGCGGCCAGCGTTTCGAGCGGGTTGTGGCTGATGCCGCCGTTGCCGCAACGGACGAACAGCATGCACACGTCGGTGATCCGCGCCATCACCATCGCATCGTGACCGGCGCCGCTGGGCAGATGAAATGGCGTCACCCCGGCGGCTTCGATGCAATCGGCCAACCGCTGCCGCAGCGGCGCCGAGCAGCGGGCGCAGGGCACGCGCATCGTCTCCGTCATCTCCAGTTCGACCCGGCGGTCCCGCGCGATGCGGGCGAACACGGCTTCGAGATCGGCCAGCGCGGCATCGCGGGCGGCATCGTCGGCGGCGCGCACATCGAGCGAGAACTCGCAGCGGCCGGGAACGACGTTGGTCGCGCCCTGCGGAACGCCGATGGTGCCTACCGTACCGACCAGCGCGCGCGAGGCATGGCGCGGATCGGCGCAGCGCTGCTCGACGGCGAGGACCATCTCCGCCGCGGCGGCGAGCGCATCGCGCCGCAGCGGCATCGGCGTCGTGCCGGCATGGCTGGCGGTGCCGGCGACGGCGATGCGCCGGCGGACGCTGCCGGCGATCGAGGTGACGGTGCCCAGCGGCAGTCCGCGCTCGAGCAGCACCGGGCCCTGCTCGATGTGCACTTCGACGAAGCCGAGCAGCCGCGCAGGGTCGACGGCGCAGCCGCCGATCGCCTCCTCGGTGCCGGGCAGCCCGGCGGCGATCATCGCCTCGCGCAGGGTGACGCCGCCGGCGTCCCTCTGCTCGAGCCGCGCGAAGTCGAACTGGCCCGCCAGCGCCGTCGAGGCGAGAAAGCTGGTGTGGAAGCGCAACCCCTCCTCCTCGGCGAAGGCGACGACGTCGAGGTGGAACGGCAGCCGCTCGCCGAGGGAGTGCAGGTGCTTGACGGCGACGATCGGCGCCAGGATGCCGAGCCGGCCGTCGTAGCGGCCGCCGTCGCGCACGGTGTCGAAGTGCGAGCCGGCCATCAGCACCGGCGCGCCGGCGTCGGCCGAGGCGTAGCGGCCGATGACGTTGCCCACCGCGTCGATGCGCACCTGCATGCCGGCCTCGATCATCCAGCCGGCGATCTCGGCGCCGGCGGTCTGGTGGGCGCGGGTGAGGTAGGCGACGGTCAGGCGATCGGCGTCGTCCCTGTGACCCGCGAGCTGCTCGGCCAGCAGGATGATCTGCGTGCCGAAGTGCGTATCCATGGTCATCTCCCCGGGGTCGAGCGTGGCCGCAGGCATCGCCGCCGTTGCTCGGCGGGACACGCTGAAAGATAGCGGTTCGCGCTCGACGGCCGAAACGCGGGGTTACGCTCGCCGTCAATAAAGCGGCGTACTTCGCGCCGCGCCCAGCCCAGGTGACCGCCATGGCATTTCCCGACAACACCGCCCGCGCCTTCGTTCCCTACCCCGCTGCGCCGGTGCCGAACGCGGCGGCCGGTCCGCTGGCCGGGCTGAGCTTCGGCGTCAAGGACCTCTTCGATGTGGCCGGCTATCCGACCGGCGCCGGCTGTCCGCTGCTGCTGGCGGCGTCCGGAGTCAAGCGGGCGACCGCGCCGTCGGTGCAGGCGCTGCTCGACGCCGGGGCACGATTCCTCGGCAAGACGCACACCGATGAACTGGCGTTCTCGATGAACGGCAGGAACGCGCACTTCGGCACGCCGGTCAATGGCGCCGCGCCGGAGCGCATCCCCGGCGGCTCGTCGAGCGGTTCGGCGTCGGCGGTATCGAACCGGCTGTGCGACTTCGCCCTTGGAACCGATACCGGTGGCTCGGTCCGCGCACCGGCCAGCCATTGCGGCCTGTTCGGCATCCGGCCGACGCACGGCCGGATCTCGCTGGCGCTTTGCCAGGACCTCGCCCC
>CAYLZU010000405.1:0-3032 GCA_964388005.1 uncultured Burkholderiaceae bacterium | reverse complement strand
GCGGCAGGAAGCGCTGGATGTTGGTGCCTTCGGGCGTGACGCCGCCGCCGATCATTTCGGCGATCGAGCCGGTCACCACCACCGACGGCAGTCCCGGATCGAGCGTCGTGTGCGCGCGCTTCATCGCCCCTTCGGTGCCCTTCTGGCCGAGCTCCTCCTCGGCCAGGCCGGTGACGACGATCGGCAGTTCGTGCGGCGGCAGCGCGTCGGTGTAGTGCAGGACCGACGTGACCGGCAGGTTCTCGCAGCCCACCGGGCCGTCGATGATCACCTGCAGCCCCTTGATCGCCGTGAACACGTACACGGCGCCCCAGTAGCCCCCCGCGCGGTCGTGGTCGAGGACGAGCACTTATCGACCCTCTGAGCAACGCGCAACGCGGTCTGCGCGCGAGTGTGGCGTCCCCGCCCCCGACAAAGGCACTCGGGGGCAGACCCCAGCGGTCACCCGGTGTCGCTGACGCAAACGTCGCTGGATCCCCGCCTTCGCGGGGACGACACTTGACGGGCGACCGCGGTGAATCGATCGGCGCAACTGCACTAGATCATCTCCTCGGCCTTGCGCTTCTTGGCCTGCTTGTCGAGCTGGCGCTTGTAGAAGGCGCGGAAGTCGGGACGCGGGCGCGGCAGGTCTTCCCACACGCCTGCGGCGTCGCCCGTGCCGACGCCGGCGAAGAACTCGTTCATCGCGTCGAAGCGGCCGCGGCTGGCCAGGGCGGCGTTGATCACCTGCGCCAGCGAGCCGGCGCCGGCAGGGCCCATCAGCGGCCGCGCCGAGATCAGATTGGTGAAGTACAGCGCCGGCGTCCGGCGCTCCTTCGCGTGCTGCACCACCGGCGTGGTGCCGATGGCGAGGTCGGGCGCGAACTCGTCGAACGCCGCCAGATCCTGCTGCAGCGAGGCGCGGTACTGCACGTGCACGCCGCGCTCCTGAAGCCAGACGAGGTCGGGCTCCGACCACGGCGTGCGCGGGCAGGCGGTGCCGACATAGCGCAGATCGGCGCCGCTTTCGACCAGCAGACGCGCCACCAGCAGTTCCGAGCCCTCGTAACCGGACAGCGTGATGCGGCCCTTGATCGGCATGCGCTCGAGCGCGCCCTTGATGCCGGGCAGCAGCTTTTGCTTCACCGCATCGACCTGCGCCTGGGCCACGCCACAGGCCTTGCCGATCGCCTCGAGCCACTCGGCAGTGCCGTCGTGGCCGACCGGCGCCGAGCCGACGATGCCGCGGCCGGCCGCCTCGAACTCGCGCACGCTGGCGGTGTAGAAGGGATGGACGGCCGCCACCACCGCGCAGTCGAGGGCCGCGTACAGCTCGCGCCATTCGCGCGTCGGCACCACCGGCCCGGCCGCCAGGCCGAGCGGCTCCAGCATCATGCCGATGCCGACCGGATCGGCCGGAAACATCTCGCCGAGCAGCGTCACCGTCGGCTTGTCGCTGACTCCGTTGCGCGGCGCCGCCACCGGACCGGCCTCCGCCTCCAGGCGAGCGTAGGCGAGCATGGCGCCGGCGAGCACGTCCTTCGCCTCGGCGTGGGTCGGCACGCCGAAGCCCGGCACGTCGATGCCGATGATGCGCACGCCGTCGATCTCCTTCGGCAGCAGCCGCAGCGGCACGCCGGAAGCGGTCGGCACGCACAGGTTGATGATCACGACCGCATCGACCCTGGCCGGGTCGGCGAGCTTGAACACCGACTCGCGGATGTCCTCGAACAGCTTGCCGGTGACCAGGGTCTCGGAGTTGAACGGCACGTAGCCGACGCTGCGGCGGGCGCCGTAGAAGTGCGAAGTGAAGGTGAGCCCGTAGACGCAGCAGGCCGAGCCCGACAGCACGGTCGCGGTGCGGCGCATCCGCAGGCCGACGCGCAGCGAGCCGAACGCCGGGCACATGCTCTGCGGCTGGTCGTGCGGGCCGCGTGGATAGTCGGCGGCGTAGCGCTCGAGCAGCGCCGAGTTGCCGGCCGCCTTCGCCGCCTCGATCATCCGCTCGCGGCCGCCGTGGCAGCCGAGGCCGTCGCCCTCGGTCGCGGCGAGGTTCGCGCCGGCGGCGGCGATCGGGATCACCCTCGCCTCGCGCCCGCCTTCGACCGGCGCCTCGGCAGCGACGTCGTAGACCACTTCGCGCCGGCTCGTCATCTCGCGCTCACACGCTGTCGTAGACGACTTCGAGCGACTTCTTCGCCACGTCGTGGCGGCCGACCATGTCGAAGGTGGTCGCCGGTTCGAGCACGACGTTGCGGCCGGTGACATCGCTGGCAAACAGCCCGAGCAGGGCGTCCTGCGTCAGCGGCTTCGGCCGCACCGGCGGCGCGGCGGCGACGTTGCTCGCGAGCTGCTCGAACAGCGGCGCCCACTGGCCGCCGGGCCGGCCGATGATCTCGTAGCTGGCGCTCTTGCGGCGGATGTCCTCGTGCGCCGGGATCGCCGCCAGCACCGGGATGCCGGCCTCGCGCGCGAACGCCTGCGCCTCGCCGGTGCCGTCGTCCTTGTTGATCACCAGCCCGGCGACACCGACGTTGCCGCCGAGCCTGCGGAAGTACTCGACCGCCGAGCAGACGTTGTTGGCCACGTACAGCGACTGCAGGTCGTTGCTGCCGACGACGATGACCTTCTGGCACATGTCGCGAGCGATCGGCAGGCCGAAGCCGCCGCAGACGACGTCGCCGAGGAAGTCGAGCAGCACGTAGTCGAAGCCCCAGTCGTGGAAGCCGAGCTTCTCGAGCGTCTCGAAGCCGTGGATGATCCCGCGCCCGCCGCAGCCGCGGCCGACCTCGGGGCCGCCGAGCTCCATCGCGAACACGCCGTCGCGCTTGAAGCAGACGTCGCCGATCGCCACCGCCTCGCCGGCGAGCTTCTTCCTCGAACTGGTCTCGATGATGGTCGGGCAGGCGCGGCCGCCGAACAGCAGCGATGTGGTGTCGCTCTTCGGGTCGCAGCCGATCAGCAGCACCTTCCTGCCCTGCTGCGCCATCATGTAGCTGAGGTTGGCGAGGGTGAAGCTCTTGCCGATGCCGCCCTTGCCGTAGATGGCGATG
>CAYLZU010000404.1:0-3058 GCA_964388005.1 uncultured Burkholderiaceae bacterium | reverse complement strand
GGGGCGTTCAGTGGCTTCGGGCGGCCGGGCGCCACTGAAATGGTCGCCGCGGCGCTGGCCGCGTTCGTTGCCGGTGTGTTCATGCTGCAGCAGCAGGCGGCGCTGCCGGCGCGCGCGATGCTGGCGGCGATGGCGGTTGCCGCAGTCGCGGCGGCGGCGCTGGCGCTGTGGTCGCGACCGCGCCGCCGGAAAGCGCTCGAGAAAGGCGTCGGCGCGGCGGTGCTGCTCGCGGCGGCCCTCGCCCTCGGCTTCGCCTATGCCGGCTGGCGGGCGCACGAACGCGTTGCCGTCGCGCTGTCGCCGCAGGACGAGGGGCGCGACGTGGCGCTGGTCGGCATCGTCGCCGGGCTGCCGGCAACGATGGAGCGGGGCGTCCGCTTCGAGTTTCTCGTCGAGACCGTGCACACCCCCGGTGTCGCGGTGCCGCCGCGCCTCGCGCTCGCCTGGTACTCGCCGTCGGCGGCCGTTGCCCCCGGCGAACGATGGGCCGTCACGGCGCGGCTGCGAAGGCCGCACGGCATGTTCAATCCGGGCGGTTTCGACCTCGAAGCCTGGCTGTTCGAGCGCAACCTGCGCGCCGGTGGCTACGTGCGCGAGACGCCGGCGCCGATTCGGCTGGCGCCGGTGGTGTGGAGCGCCGGCACCGCGATCGACCGCGCCCGCGCCGAACTGCGCGCCCGGCTGCAGGCCCGCGTCGGCGGCCAGCGCTTCGGCGGCGTGCTGATCGCGCTGGTGCTCGGCGATCAGCGCGCCATCGCGGAACAGGACTGGGTGCTGTTCAACCGCACCGGGATCTCGCACCTGGTCAGCATTTCCGGGCTGCACATCACCATGATCTCGGGGCTGATCGCCATCGTCGCCGGCGCGCTGTGGCGGCGATCGCCGCGCTTGCTGGGCATGGCGCCGGCGCAGACGGCGGCGGCGGTGGCGGCGGTGGTCGCGGCGCTGGCGTACTGCCTGCTCGCCGGGTGGGGCGTGCCGGCGCAGCGCACGTTCTTCATGCTGCTGACCGTGGCCGCGGCATTGTGGCTGCGCGTCGGCGCCCGTCCGCTGACGACGCTGGCGCTCGCCGCGGTGCTGGTGTGCCTGCTCGACCCGTGGGCGGTGATCGCGCCGGGCTTCTGGCTGTCGTTCGGCGCCGTGGCCGCGATCTTCCTGACGGTCGCCGGGCGCCCCGCTGCCGGCGAGCCCGGCTGGAGGACGCGGCTGCGCGAAGCAGGGCGGGTGCAGATCGCGGTGACGCTGGCGCTGCTGCCGCTGACGGCGGCGTTGTTCCACCAGGTTTCAGTGGTGTCGATCGTGGCCAACGCGGTGGCGATTCCGGTGGTGAGCCTGGTGGTCACGCCGCTGGCGCTCGTCGCCGCACTGGCGGTCGCGCTGCCGGAGCCGCTGGCGTCGTTCGCTGTTCCCTGCTTAGCCGTCGCCCACTGGCTGCTGGCGGTGCTGCACCAGTTTCTGACCGTGCTGACCGTCCCTGCCTGGGCCAGCGTGCCGCTGCCGGCGCCGCCGTGGTGGACGGTGGCGCTGGCCCTGGCCGGAGTGCTGTGGCTGCTGGCGCCGCCGGGATGGCCGCTGCGCTGGGCCGGCGCGATCTGGCTGGCGCCGATGCTGATCTGGCCGGCGCCGCGGCCGGGCGACGGCGAGCTGTGGGTCACCGCGCTCGATGTCGGGCAGGGAACCGCGATCCTCGTCGAGTCGATGGAGCACACGCTGCTGTACGACACCGGCCCGCGGTTTTCCTCCACCGCCGATGCCGGCAGCCGCATCGTCCTTCCCTATCTGCGCTGGCGCGGCATCGGTGCGATCGACCTGATGGTGGTGTCGCACCTCGACAGCGACCACTCGGGCGGGGCGGCGTCGATCCTCGGCGCGATCCCGGTCGCGGCGCTGCTCAGTTCGATCGATGCGGCCCATCCGGCGCTGCGCGGCGGGCCTGCCGCCAGCCGCTGCGAGTCGGGGCAGCGCCTCGATCTCGGCCCCATGCGCATCGACGTGCTGCGGCCGCTGGCGATTGACTACGCCCAGCCGCGGCTGCCGAGCAATGCCGCCAGTTGCGTTCTGCGGGTGTCCCTCGGCGCCCATCGCCTGCTGCTGACCGGCGACCTGCAGGCACGCGAGGAGGCCGAACTCGTGCTCCGCGAGCCGGACCTGGAGGTCGCCTGGCTGTCGGTGCCTCACCATGGCAGCCGCGGTTCATCGAGCGAGGCGTTGATCGACGCCACGCGGCCGCGCTGGGCCAGCGTCCAGGCCGGCTACCGCAACCGCTTCGGCCATCCGGATCCGCAGGTCGCCGCGCGTTACCTGGCACGGGGCGTGCATTGGGTCCGTAGTAATGAGTCAGGGGCGGCACAGTGGAGGTTCAAGGGCGCCGGTGCGGTCGAACTGCACCGCTGGCGTGCATCGGCGCACCGTTACTGGCACAACCGGCCCGGTGATGGTGCGGCAGCCGACGGCGAGGCCCTACAGCCCGACGGGTTGCCCGATCCGGGGGCGCCGCTGTCCGAACCGACGACGCCGTACTGAAGGGCGAAAGTCGCCGCGTAGACTGGCCGCTGTCTGCCTCCGCTTTCCGGCGATCGATCGATGGACCTGAGCGCCGCCTTCGACGAGATGTTCACGCCCGGGCGCGTGGCGCGGCCGCACTATCGCGGCTACGAGTCGTGGCTCGAGGCGCAGAGCCCGCAGTCGATGGACAACAAGCGCGCCGAGGCCGATCTCGTGTTCCGGCGCGTCGGCATCACCTTCGCCGTCTACGGCGAAGCGGCGGGCACCGAGCGGCTGATTCCATTCGACGTTATCCCGCGCATCATCCCGGCGGCGGAGTGGGAACTGCTCGAAGCCGGTCTGCGCCAGCGGGTGCGGGCGCTGAACATGTTCCTGCACGACGTCTACCACGGCCAGGACATCATCCGCGCCGGCCGGGTGCCCGCCGACCAGGTGTTCAGGAACTCGCAATACCGGCCGGAGATGCACGGCATCGACGTCGCCGGCGGCATCTATGCCCACGTCGCCGGCATCGACATCGTCCGCGCCGGCCAGGGCGAGTACTACGTGCTCG
>CAYLZU010000403.1:0-3092 GCA_964388005.1 uncultured Burkholderiaceae bacterium | reverse complement strand
CCCCACACGTGGTCGCCGTCCTCGTGCGTGTTGATCACGCGCTTCGGCATGCCCGGCCAGACCTTGCCGAACAGCTCGATCATCCGCCGCCCATGCGGAAGGTCCGACTGCGTGTCGACGACGACGCCGCCGCCGAGGTTGATGAGCCCGGAGTTCGCGTCGCAAACGAGATTCTTCTCGTTCAGGACGGCGAAGCAGTTCTCGCTCACTTGCTGGAGCTTCATGAAAACCTTCGGGGTCTGGGAGATCGCACCGGCTTTCGTCCGGGGTCAGGCGCGGGTGCGTGAGGCGACGTCGCACCCGCTCCGCGGGAGCAAATCGCCACGGCCGGCGGCGGGTGCCGCTGATAAGCTCAATCGCCTGTCGGCAGCAGCGCCTCCCCGTTTTCTGATGGTTACAGCGGCGCATCGAAGTCTCCCGCCGCGCCCCCACCTCGTCTATCGGAATTCCGCAGCACGCGAAGTCCATGGCACCGCCCGTTGACATCGGTGAACCTGCCGTCACGGTGGTCGAGATCACCGACCCCGCCGCCGCCGGCGCGGGCATCGAACTGCTCGATCAGGATGTGGTGCAGCTTCAGTCGACGCCACTGCGGGCGCGTCGAGTGATCGTCCGGCTCGAATCGGCCGCCGTCGTGTTCCATTCGACCAACCTGCGCCTGCGGACGCGCACGCGCGTGCTCGCGGGCCGCATGGCGTATGTCACCTTCGGACCGCACACGGACGGGACGGCGAACGGGCTGCCGCTTCGTTCCGGTGTGCTGCTCGTCGCGCAGCCCGAGACGGAAGTGCAGTTCGTCACCAATGCCGGCTACGAGAGCATGGCGCTGCTGCTGCCGCCGGAAGACGTCCGCGCCCACCTCGCGGAGCGCCAGCGCGAGGCCGACTTTCGCATGCCGAGTGGCATGGAAACGTTGCAGTCGAACGGCGAAAAGGTTCGCGCGCTGTTCGAATGGGGCAAGCGACTGGTGGATACGGCCGCCCGTCAGCCCGACCTGTTCAACAAACACCGGGACGAGCGGGTGGCCGCTTATGTCGAGTTGATCGAGACCTTGCTGGCGACCCTGGGCGAGACCAACGGTTTCGAGGCTGACCGCAGCGACCGCACGCGGCAGGCGCAGAGCCGCATCGTGAAGATCGCCGAGGACTACGCGCAGTCGAACCCGGGCGATCGCCTGTTCGTCTCCGACCTGTGTCGGGCGGCCGCCGTGAGCGAGCGCACGCTGGAGAACGCGTTCAAGGAGGTCATGGGGCTGACGCCGATGAACTACTTGCTCCGGCTGCGCCTGCATCGGGTCCGGCAGTCGCTGCTGGCGGCGACTCACGGGACGACTACGGTGTCGGCCGAGGCGATGCGGTGGGGATTCTGGCACTTCGGCGAGTTCTCGCGCGCCTACCGGGACTGCTTCGGCGAGCTTCCGTCGGACACTCTGCGGCGCAAGCCGGGCGAGCCTCAGCGTTGAGCCAACGCGGGTCGACGAGTGGTCGGCCGACGGTCTCGGTGGAAATCAAAGTCGGCACAGGCGACTCCTGACCGGACTCGAGACCGGAATCGGGCGCGGCTGGCTTACGATTCGCCCCGCCTTCCGCATCGATTCTGCCCACCGATGAAAGAGTTGCACTGGCCCGCGCTCGTCACGCTGGCCGCCCTCGCGCTTTGCTTCGCAACCGTGGCCATCGTCGGCCGCGCCCGCGGCAGGTACGGCGTGCCCGCTCCCGCCACCAGCGGCCACGAGATGTTCGAGCGGGCCTTCCGCGTGCAGATGAACACGCTCGAAAACGTGGTCATCTTCCTGCCGGCGCTGTGGCTGTGCGCGATCTACTTCGGCCCGTTGACCGCCACCGCGTTCGGCGGTCTCTGGCTCGCCGGCCGCATCTGGTACGCCGCCGCCTACCTGCGCGAGCCGAAGTCGCGCGGCGGCGGCTTCGTCCTCGCCTTCGCCGCCTGGGCCGGACTGATGATTGCATCCTCCTGGGGCGTGCTGCGGGCGCTGGTCGCCGGATGATCGGCGCATCTGCCCGCGTGGCGACCGGCGGCGGATCCCGTGAGCCGTCGCGTGCCGACTGGACGGCGTCTGGGGCGCGCTCTTGCGGCCTGGTCTCGGCGGCGGCCCGGTGAGTGCATCGACCGCCCCAGCCGCCTCGCCCGCGGCCCCGGCCCCGGCCACCGCCAAGCTGCGGCCGCTGCGTTCGCTGATCCCGTACCTCGCCGGCTATCGGCCGCAGATCGCTGCTGCGCTGCTGTTCCTGCTGCTGGCCGCCGCCAGCACGCTCGCCCTACCCTACGCCGTGCGGCTGCTGGTCGACGGCGGCCTGGCGCTTCAGGCCGGCGGCGACAGCGCCGCCAGGCTGGCGGCGATCCGCAACCACTTCCTGCTGCTGTTCGGTGTCGCGGTGGCGCTGGGCGTGTTCACCGCGGCGCGCTTCTACATGGTCACCTGGCTCGGCGAGCGCGTGACCACCGACCTGCGCCAGGCCGTCTACGCGCACGTGCTGCGGCAAAGCCCGCAGTTCTTCGAGACGCTGAAGACCGGCGAGGTGCTGTCGCGGCTGACCACCGACACCACGGTGATCCAGAACGCCGTCGGCTCGAGCATCAGCATGGGCCTGCGCAACGCGGTGCTGTGCATCGGCGGGCTGGCGATGCTGATCGCCACCAGTCCGCGGCTGATGCTCACCGTCGCCGGCGTGATCGTGCTGGTGGTGCTGCCGGCGGTGCTGATCGGCCGCCGCGTGCGCAAGCTCTCGCGCGCCAGCCAGGACCGCATCGCCGATACCAGCGGCATCGCCGGCGAGATCCTGAACGCCATTCCCGTCGTGCAGAGCTTCACGCAGGAGGCGGCCGAGGCGCGCCGTTTCAGCGCCGCCAACGAGCAGGCCTTCGCGGCGTCGGTGCGCCGCACCGGCGTGCGTTCGATGCTCACCGCCTTCGTGATCATCGGCGTGTTCGGCTCGCTCCTCTACGGGCTCTATGGCGGCGTGCAGTCGGTGCTGGCCGGCACGATCACCGCCGGGCAGCTGAGCCAGACGGCGCTGTATATCGCCGTGGTCGCCGGCAGCGTGGCCGTGCTGGCCGAGGTCTGGGGCGACCTG
>CAYLZU010000402.1:0-3095 GCA_964388005.1 uncultured Burkholderiaceae bacterium | reverse complement strand
GCCTCGAAGTCGGCCTTGAGCTGTTGCTGGCTGGCGCGGGCCTTGAGGTCGCGCAGCGTGAACTTCGAGGTGTTGTAGAACGCCTGGCCCGCGGCCTGGCGCAGCGCCTGGTCCTGGTTGGTGATCCCGGCCTTGTCGAGCGCGGCCTTCATGTCGAGCACGGCCTGCTTTGTCGGCTCCAGCACCGCGTCGAGCCGACGGAGCACCGTCATCGGCAGGATCACATCGCGGTACTTGCCGCGGACGTAGAGATCCCGCAGCACATCGTCGGCGATGCCCCAGATGAAGTTGGCGATCCAGTTCAGTTGCTGCGGTTCCATCGGCGCTCGGCAGGTTGCTGGCCGCGCCCTGCTCACGGGCTGCCGGCGCGGTCGCGGCGAGTCTAAGAGCAGAGTCCGCCGGCGTGCCGCCGAGGCCGTGGGCGCCGTCGAAGGTCGATTGAGCAAACGCCGGCGCCCGTCCACAATGGCGCCGGCCATGACGGACGAGCCTTTCGACGAGCGCGACATCACCCTGCGCGACGGGCGCCAGGTCCACATTCGCGCCATGCAGCTTCAGGACGAGGCCGAACTCGTGCAGATGTTCGAGCGCACCAGCGCGCAGGCGCGCTACATGCGCTTCATGCGCCCGGTGCGCGAGCCCAACCTCGAGCGGGTGCGCAAGCTGCTCGCCTCGTTTCCGGCCGAGGGCATGGGGCTCGTGGCCACCGTTCCCGCCTCCGACGGCATCGACATCGTCGGCAGCGCCATGTTCGTCGTCCTGCCCGACCGGAGCCGCTGCGAGTTCGCCACCACCGTTGACGCCGCGTTCGCCGGCGCCGGGCTGGCGCGCACGCTGATGAGCCTGCTGATCGAGGCGGCGCGACAGAGCGGCCTGAAGGAGATGGAAGGCTTCGTGCTGGAAGAGAACGATTCGATGCTCGGCCTGGCGCGAAGGCTCGGCTTCACGATCGGCGTCGATCCGGACGATCGGGCGCTGCGGATCTGCCGCCTGCCGCTCGGCGACTCCTGACGATCGGGCGCGAGTCGCGCTGCGGCCGGTCCATCAGCGTTTCTTGCGTTCCTGCCGGAGCGTTCGCGATCGGGGCATGGCAAGAGGCAGAGTTGCCTCACGCCTGCCGCGCCCGCCGCCGCGGGCGCTCATCTTCGGCTCCGTAGCGCCGTCAGTTTGCCGCCGCCGTCGCCGCCGGGCCGGCCGGGGCGGCAAGCTGCGGCTGCGGCGCAAGCCTGCCGGCATCGTCGATCCAGCCGCCGCCCAGCGCCCGGTACACGCCGACCAGTTCCGTGTAGACCTCGCCCTGCGAGCGCACGGCGGCCAGTTCGCCGCTGAACAGTTCGTTCTCGGCGTACAGCACTTCCAGATAGCCGGCATAGCCGTTGTCGAAGCGCAGCCGCGACAGCCGCGCGGCGTCGCGCAGCGCGAGCACCCGCTTGGCCTGCGCACCGGCCTCCTGCCGCTTGCGGTCGGCGCCGACCAGCGCGTCGTTGGTCTCCCGCAGCGCGCCGAGGATGGTCTGCTGGTAGAAGGCGACCGCGGCGCGGTCGCCGGCCTCGGCCGACTGCACCTGGCCTTCGATCGCGCCGAAGGTGAACACCGGCCCGGCGAGCCCGGCGGCAACCGACCACGCGGTGGCCGGCCCGCTGAGGAAGTCGCCGAGCGCGGTGCTCACCGAACCGAGCGCGCCGGTCAGCGTCAGCGTCGGGTAGTACAGCGACTTGGCGACGCCGATGTCGGCGTTGGCGGCGACGAGGTTGAACTCGGCCTGCAGGATGTCGGGCCGCCGCTCGAGCAGCGATGACGGCAGCCCGGCGGGAATCGCCGGCGCCGCGAATTGGGCAACCGGCTTGCCGCGCGCGATCGGCCCCGGATTGCGGCCGAGCAGGATGCCGAGCAGGTTCTCCTGCGCGGCGATCTGGCGTTCGAGTTCCGGGATCGCCGCCAGCGCCTGCTGGTACTGCGACTCGATCTGCGCGACCTCCACCTGCGACACCACGCCGCCGGCGAAACGCAGCTCGAAGATCCGGCGCGTCTCGGCGTAGTTGGCGGCGGTGGCGCGGGCGATCTCCAGCTGCGCATCGAGCGTGCGCAGGGCGATGTAGCTCGCCGCCACGCTGGTCACCACCGACAGCACGACGGCGCGGCGCCCCTGCTCGGTGGCATAGACCTGCGCCTGCGCCGCCTCGGTCTGCCGCCGCACCCGGCCAAAGAGATCGACCTGCCAATGCGCGCTCAACGCGCCCTGGTACAGCGTGGTGTAAGGATCGGCGGGCGCGGGAATCGGCGGCGAGCCGACCCGGCTGGCGCGGCTGCGGCTGGCGTCGGCGCTGTAGCCGATCTGCGGATAGAACTGCGAGCGGGTGGAGGTGAGCGCGCCGATGAACTGGTCCACCCGCGCGGCGGCGATCACCAGGTCGCGGTTGCCGCGCAGCGCCTCGTCGATCAACTGGTTCAGGACCGGGTCGCCGAACTGTTCCCACCAGCGGGGATTGGCGATCTCCGCCGCCTGCGCCGTGTCGATGCGCCACTGCGAAGGCATCGACACCTCCGGCCGGCGGTAGTCCGGGCCGACGGTGCAGGCGGCGAGCAGCGCGACGACACCGGCCGCCGCCGCGCGCCGGAGCGCGAAGCGGCGGCGCGGCGAGGACGGGTTGCGCGGCGGCTGATCGAGAGTGTTCAGCATCGGGGCACTGTCACTCCGGCGAAGGCCGGGATCCAATTCGCGGGCGTTGAGATTGGGTCCCGGCCTGCGCCGGGACGACATCCCCGCTGCGATCCCGCATGGCGCACGGCGCTGCCGACATGCATCGCTGATGCTGGCGCATCTCAATCGCCCTCCCGACTCGCCTGCGGCGCGCCTGCCGAAACCGGGCGGCCGTGCGCGCCGCCTGTGGCAGGACGCTGGCCCGCGAACCGCTGGCTCAGCGACTCGAGTATCCAGAAGAACAGCGGCGCGAAGAAGATCGCCACGAAGGTCGAGGCGAGGATGCCGCCGATGACGCCGGTGCCGATCGCGCGCAGGCTGTTGGCGCCCGGCCCGGAGGCGATCGCCAGCGGCACGCAGCCGAGGCCGAAGGCGAGCGAGGTCATCACGATCG
>CAYLZU010000401.1:281-3098 GCA_964388005.1 uncultured Burkholderiaceae bacterium | reverse complement strand
GTATCGACGGCTTCCGCACGCAGGGCATCGACCTGGCGGCCTACAACAGCCTGGCCATCGCCGCCGACGTCGATGCGGCACGCCGCGCGCTCGGCTACGGGCGCATCGTGCTCTACGGCGCCTCCTTCGGCGCGCAGATCGCGCAGCACGCGATGCGCGACTTCCCGGCCATGCTCGACGCGGTGATCCTCGACGGCACCAATTCGCTGTCGCGCAGGAGCTGGGTCGAGGACCGGGCGCTGGACATCGAGTTCTCGATGAAGCACCTGGACGCGCTGTGCCGCGAGGACGCCAGGTGCCGCCAGGCCTACGACCTGCCGGCGCTGGTCGAGCGCGCCATCGCGCTGTTCGACGCCGGGCCGATCGCCGCCACCTTCACCGACCCCAAGCAGCCCGGCGTGACGCTGCCGATCGAGCTGCGCCGCACCGACCTGCTGTCGACGATCTACGGCATGCAGGGCGACAAGATCGGCGTGATGAGCCTGCCCGCCCTGCTGGACGGCCTGGTGCGTGACGGGCGCTCCTCGATGGCCGCGACCCTCGGGCAGATCAAGGGACAGCAGCTACTGGCGCAGCGCGGCGCCACCGCAGGCGGCACGGCGATCCTGATGTACCTGGCCGTGGTCTGCTCCGACGACCCGGTGCGCTCGACGGACGAACTGGTGACCGACGGGGTGCGCAGCCGCTACGCGCTGCGGGGCGGGCAGATGTTCGCGCGAGATCTGATCGAGCTGTGCGCCACCATCGCGGTGCCGGAACTGCCCGCATCGACCGACGTCGACGTCACCACCGACGTGCCGACGCTGATCCTGAGCGGCGGCCTCGACGCTGCGACGCCGACCTTCCGCAGCGAGGTGGTGGCAAAGTCGCTGCCGCGCGCCACGCTGGTCGTATTCCCGGCCGGCACGCACGTGCAACTGGGCGCAGTCAACCTGTGCGCGGCGCGCATCGTGACCGCCTTCGTGCGAGAGCCGGGCGCGCCGCTGCCGCTGGAGTGCGTGAAGGAGTCGCGCTTCCCGGGCTTCGTGCTGCCGGACGGCACGACGAGCCGCTGATTTCACGACGCTGGATGACCGGCATCGCCAACCGAGAGCGGAAATCGCATATGAAGAGCCGAACCGTGATCATCGCCGCGGCGATCAGCGGCTTGATACTGGAGGCCGGCACGGCGTCGGCCAGCCAGAAAGCCGAAATCAAGGACTTGATCGGGCGCGATCCGATCAAGGCATTCGACGTCATGACATCGCGCGGGTTCACGGGCGTCGACACGTACTCCAGCTCGGATGATTACGTCGTGACCTGGTGGTACAACGCAGCGACCGGCCAGTGCGTCAACACGCGGTCGAAGGACAACAGGGTGACTTCGGCGGTCGAGGAACGCCATCCGAAGTGCACCGAGGCCGCGGCCCAGGCCGGCGGCGGCAAGAGCGCGGGCGGCAATACCGACAGCTTCGACACGGTATGTGGCGTCATGGTGGGCAGGCAGGACACGCCCTACCGGTGCCATGTCACGGACCACTACGACGGCAGTCGGAAGACGCGCACGACGCTGCGTTTTCCGGACCAGACGATCGAGCTGACCTGGCGCCCGGGCAAGCGCGTCGGACTGCAGTTCGAAGGCATGGTGCCGAAGGAGGCGACCTACGCGAGCTCCGAAGGCGAGACCAACTGGGTGTTCGAGGGCAAGACGTACTACTACTTCTCGGACAAGGATCGAGCTCGTTTCGAGGTTCAGAGGTTGCGCAACTGATCGACGATGCGCCGGCGGGTGGGCACCGCGACAGGTGGGCAGATGGGTAGGGCCAGCCTGTCCCCGCTCTGCGGCCCGCCCCTCGCCGTGGCGAGACGCGCCGGGGTTGCGCAGCGAGAAGGAGCAGCCAAGTCCCCGCCGCGCGCCACGCTGGCCCTTGTCCCGGACGGCACGCACGTGCAGCGGGGCGCGGTCAACCTGTGCGCGGCGCCGCGGGCCCGGGGGTCGGCTCGCTTTTCGATTCGCGTACGCGTGGCACTGCCGGCCTTCAGGCCTTCTTGAACAGGCGATAGCCGGCGAGCAGGAGCATCGCGCCGAGTACCGCCACGACCAGGCCGAGGCCGCCGCTGACGCCGAGGGCGCTGGCGATGAACGCGCCCACCCACGAGCCGGCGATGCCGAGCAGCATCGTGACGAACCAGCCGCCCGGGTCCTTGCCCGGCATCAGCAGCTTGGCGACGGCGCCGATCACCAGGCCGATCACCGCGACGATCAACAGGCCGAGTACACCGCCGATCGCACTGCCGACTGCAACGCCCGCATCCATATCCCGTGCCTCCTTTTCCGATGAGTCGAACCGGCGGGCGCGATCTGCCCGCCCCGCGGCGTTCGTAGCACGGCGGTTCACGCCGTGCGATCCGAAAAGCGAAGGCGTGCGAAACGGAACCGACATCGTCGCGATGGCATGGAAGCCGACAGGACGGCCCCCTCGCTTACGCCCGCGCCGGCGAAGGGCTCAAGCGACCGGTTGCCTCGGGCGTCGCGCCTGCCGCAGGCTTTGCGACGGCGTCTCGCCGAAGGCCTGCCGGTAGAGGAGGGCGAAGCGGCCGGTGTGGCCGAAGCCGAGGCCCATGGCGACGCGCGTGACGTCGTGGTTCGGATCCGCGGCGGTGAGCAGGCGGCGAGCCGCTGCAAGCCGCCGCTCGGCGACGAACCGCATCGGCGACATGCCGCGGCGCGACTCGAACGCCTTCTGCAGCGCACGTTCTCCGATGCCGGCCACCTGGCAGAGCCGGCCGACGGTGATCGGCCTTTCGAGGTGCGCGTCGAGAAGCGCAACGCGAGCG
>CAYLZU010000401.1:0-271 GCA_964388005.1 uncultured Burkholderiaceae bacterium | reverse complement strand
TCCAGGTCGGCGAGCCGCGCCGACGAGATCGACTGCGCGCGGACGACGATGGACTCGGCGAGCAGCAGTCCGGCCAGTGCTTCCAGCAAGGCGGCCTCTCCGTGCGCTGACGGCGCGTGGTCCGCCGACTGCGCCGTCGACGCCACGAAGCGGCCGACCGCTGCAAGGAGCGCCGCCTCGGCGGGATGGTCCAGTTCGATCGGCCGTGCCTGGAAAACCAGTTCGCTGCCGCCGCCCGGCAGGCGCGCTGCCACCTCGTCGCGCAGTGGCC
>CAYLZU010000400.1:0-3107 GCA_964388005.1 uncultured Burkholderiaceae bacterium | reverse complement strand
CGTCGGCGTCGCGCCGACGGTGCCGAGCTCGCCGACACCCTTGGCGCCGAGCGGGTTGATCCTGCACGGCGACGACTCGTCGGTGTGGGTGTCGATGCCCGGCAGGTCGTCGGCGCGCGGCAGCGCGTCGTCGATGAAGGAGCAGCTGAGCAACTGGCCGTCGGCGCCTCCTCCGTTTCGTCGGCGACGTCGCCGTTCTGTCGATCGACCAGCAGCACGGCAGGCGTCATGGCGCCGGCTCGTTCTGGTCTTCTGCTGCCCGGACGATCCCGCGCGCCGCCGTGTGGCCCAATCGCAGGGCCTGGAGATCGCGCAGTGCGATGCCCGCGACGGGAGCAAAGTCGAGGTTCAGCGGCGCAGGCGCCGTCGGCCTGGGCCGCGCGACCCTCCACCTTGCGACGGCAACGATCCGGCGAGTCGCCTGGCCAGCGCAAGAAACGTGGCCGTCGACCCCTGCACGTCGTCCTTCCGGTAGGCGAGGTTGATCGGCGCCTCGATAGCGGCGTGCGCGGGCAGGGTCCGGTAGACGACGGATCGCGGGTGAGCGCCGCGCATCGACGCCGGAACGATCGTGATGCCGGCGCCGGAGGCGACCAGGTTGAGATTCGACATCATGCGCTCGACCTCCGCCGCGACGTTGAACTCGATGCCATGGCGGTCGAGCAGCGCCAGCAGATTGCCGTAGAGTCCTGGCGCGCCGGGCCGGCGGACGAGGATCAGCGACTGGCCTTGCAGTGCCTTGAGCGGCACCACGTCGCGCGGGCCATAGGCCCTGGCCAGCGGATGGTCGATCGGCAGCGCGAGAATGACCGGCTCGGTCAGGAGCGTCTCGAAGTGCACGCCTGGCGGGTGTGCCACCGGCACCCGCAGCAGCGCACAGTGCAGCCTGCCGCTGGCGACGCCTTCGATGAGTTCGGCGGCGTTGGCCTCGCTCAGCCGCAGGCTGATGTCCGGAAACTCCCGCCGGCACGAACGAAGAAGCCGCGGCGTGAAGGCGTGGGCGGCCACGGAACTTGCCAGCCCCACCGCCAGCACCCCGCCGAGGCCGCTGGCCATGCGTTCCATGCGCTCCTGCAGCGCCGCCACGCTGTCGACGATGCGGCGCGCCTCGACCTGCAGCACGCGGCCGGCGTCGGTCAGGGTCACGCCTTTCGGGTGCCGCCTGAACAGCGCCGTGCCGAGCGCGGCCTCGAGCGCCCGGATCTGCTGGCTCAGCGGCGGCTGCTGGATGCCGAGAGCGGCCGCCGCGCGCGTGATGTGCGCCGCATCGGCGACGGCGAGGAAGTAACGGAGCTGCCGCAGTTCCAGCATATTCCGGGCGTATGGAGAGAGCCGCTGCAAGATATTTGATCTTAGGGTCTCCGGCGCCTACCGTCGCGCTCCCTGATCCGCCTAAGGAATTCGCATGAAACGCGTTCTGTTCTTCGCCGCGGCGCTCGTCCTGCAAGGGTTCGCACAGGCCGCGCCGGTGCAGGTGCTGTTCGTCGGCAACAGCTACACCTTCGGCCGGCTGGATCCGGTGCTGACCTACAACGCCGCCAATGTCACCGACCTGACCCGGCCGCAGGGGCCGCTGCGGACCGACAACCTCGGCGCGCCGTTCACCAACGTAACCAACACCAACTCGTACCCGACTTCCGGGCCGCTGAACCCTGACGGCAAGCAGCCGTCGTACTCGCCACACACGCAGACGTCGTCCTGGGGCGGCGTGCCGGGGATCTTCAAGCAGCTGACCGTGCAGGCCGGGCTGGACTACGACGTTTCCCTGTCGACCCGCAATGCGGCGTCGCTGCGCGGCCATTTCCTCAACGCCGCCAACCCCAACTGGGACCTGCGCGGCAACATCGACAACAGGAAGTGGGACAAGGTGGTCCTGCAGGACCAGAGCGACGAAGCCTTGAAGCCCAAGTCAGTCGGGTCGAGCACCCTAATGTCGAACTTTCCCCGCTTTCTGGCCAATGCCAACCTGATCGAGAACTGGATCCACACGGGTACCGTGCCGACCTACGGCGTCTCCCAGAGCGGGGTGGCTGCGGACACCACCCGGTACCGGGAGCGGGCGATGAACAACGCGATCTTCGGCAGCCAGGCAAACTGCGTGGCCGAGGGCGGCACCACCGATACTTGCGACAACAACACGGCGCGGGACATTCCGAACAACCCGAACGCCAATGCCGCGGCGCAGATCTACCTGACGCAGCCCTGGGCGCGCCCAAACCTGATCAACCCGCCGGGCACCAGCACGATCGATCCGGCCACCGGCAACGCGAGCTATGACACGTCCAAGCCGGCACCGTCGTTCTTCGGCTCGCTCGAAGAGATCACCGACGAGAACACGGCGCAGTACCTGCGCGCGCTCGACTTCGCGGACAACGACAGCGCCGGATTCAACGGCGGCCTCGTGCCGGTGGGCCAGGCTTTCATGAACGCCGTGGCCTTCGGCCTCGCCACGCGTGACATATACGGTCCCGATGCCGCCACCGACGGCTTGCTCGACCTGTGGTTCAACGACGGCACGCACGCCAGCGTGCTGGGGTCGTATCTCAGTGCGCTGATCCACTTCGGCAAGCTGACCGGGCTCGATCCGATGATGTTCGGGGGCGACGAGATCGCCGCCCGCGATCTCGGGATCGGCGCGCACGACGCGATGGTGCTGCAGCGCGTGGCCAGCTATTCGCTCGGATTCACTTCGACGATTCCGGAGCCGGCCACCTGGGCCCTGTTCGGCCTGAGCCTGCCGATACTGATGCTCGGCCGCCGCCGCGTCGCCGCGCGGGCGGCGTAGAGGCGCCGCCGGGCCCGCCGGAGCCGAACGGTCACCGTCGCCACTGCGACCGCCGGCTGACGAGGCCGACCAGCAGCAGCACCACCGCCGGCGCCGCGACCAGCGCCAGCCAGCCGAGGCCGGCGCCGACGACGAGCAGCACGAACACCGTCCCGACGCCGAGCGCCGTGACCCAGAAGAGCAGAAACCCCAGCGGTCCGTGCAGCCGCATCGTCGATCTGCGGCTCGGGCGAGCGGCCGCCGGCTGGGTGCCGCGCTTCAGCCGGCCCGCGCCTCGCGGATCGCCCGCCACACCCGCTCCGGCGTCGCCGGCCTCGCGATG
>CAYLZU010000399.1:0-3113 GCA_964388005.1 uncultured Burkholderiaceae bacterium | reverse complement strand
TGGCGAGCGCGGCCAGCGACTCGGCGGCGTCGAGCGCGTGCCAGGCGCGCGCCTCGGCTTTCAGTTCGAGCGGGACCTGCGGCGCATTCATGGGGAACCGCGGTCAGGCCTTGCGGATCAGCAGCAGCGGCGTCGTGCACTTCGCGGCCACGCGGGTGGCCACCGAACCGAGCACGGCGGCCTTGAACAGCCCCTGGCCATGCGAGCCCATCACGAGCACGTCGAGCTCGCGCCCGGCGTGGGCGGCGAGCCGATCGCCGGCATCGCCGACCAGTTCGACCGCCTTGACCGGCTGGCCGGCGGCGCCGAAGAGGCGCAGCGCCGATTTCACCGCGCGGTCGAACTGTTCCCTGCGCAGCGCCCGCACGCGCTCGTGCGTGAAGCTCAGGTCGGCGACGTTGGTCAGCAGCGTCTTCAGCTGGAACGGCATTTCGCGCACGACGTGCAGCAGCTCGAAACCCGCCTGCGGGCCGAACAGCTCGCGGTGCGCCAGCACCCAGCGCGCCGCCGCCTCGCCGTAGCGGCTGCCGTCCACCGCCACGCCGACACGCAGCGAACTCGCCTTCGGAACCGCACTGTCGCGCAGCAGCAGCACTGGCGCGTCGCAGTGGACGAGCACCGTGTTCGCCACCGAGCCCAGCAGCATGCCGGCGGCGGCACTGCGGCCGTGGGAGCCCATCACCACCAGGTCGACCCGCGTGCTGCGCGCCATGCGGGCGATGCGCAGTCCCGGCACGCCGACCTGGTGCGCGGTACGGACGTTCAGGCCGGCGCGGCCGAGGATCGTGCGCGCCGGCCGCAGCGTGGCGTTGGCCCGCCGGGCGTAGATCTCCTCCAGTCGTTCGCGCCCAGCGGCGGTCGGCACTTCGGTCAGCATCGGCGGCTGCACGTTAAGCAGCCAGACCGTCGGTTCCGCGCCTGCCAGCGGCGGGCGTGCGGCGATGAACGCCACCGCCTGCCGTGCGTGGCGGCTGCCGTCGTAGGGAAGCAGGATCTTCATCGGGTCCTCCGCCGGTGATGGCGCGGGCCGTCGGTCTGCGGGCGGGCGCAGCCGCTGGTCGCGTTTATGCTAGTCTAGGTGGCGGGTGCGGCATCGGCGGTGCGATCGGCGCCGCCGTTGACCTTCATCAGCGGTCGCTTCGAGGCGCGGGCAATCCCGCCTTGATGCGGAGGCGGCCCGCCGTCACTTCGATTCCTCCGAAGCGCGTAGGTGCCCTTCGCCGGGCGCGATGGCGGGGGGCGACGGCGACCAAGTGCGCGCGGGCGCCCGACCGAGACTTGCTGCGTACGCTTCGCCTGCATGCGGTGGCCGATCGTGTTCCGCGAGCCGCACGCCCGCCCATCGGGTGGGTTCGAAGTCCGGCTGCGACCTGCCGCCCGCCGCGCCGCGATTCCGCACTGCGTGGGCTGCCCGCACGGCGTGCGAGCAGCCTCAAGCCGGGCCCGACCCGAGTCCGCGGCCGACCTGAAGCCGCCCACGACCTGAAGCAGCCCACGATCGGAAGCAGCCCACGATCGGAAGCCGCCCACGATTGGTAGCCGCCTACGGCCCGAATCCGCTGGCCGCCTCAAGCCGCCGGCTTCCTCGAGACGGCGGCTTCTTCCACCCGCCGGCGCGCTCGATGGGCCAGCGTTCTCACGCCGCCGGCCGGCGAATCAGCAGCAGCGGCGTCTTGCACGTGGCCGCCACCCGGCAGGCCACCGAGCCCAGCAGCGCCGCCTTCAGCGCGCCGCGGCCGTGCGAGCCCATCACCAGGAGGTCGAGCTTCGCCGTGCGCGCGTAGGTCGCGATCTGGTCGCTGGGGTGGCCGACGAAGCGCTGCTCGGTCGTTGCCAATCCTTCCCTGGCGAAGAGCTCGCGCGCCGGCCCCAGCGCCTGCTCGAAAGCCGCCGCTTCGGCGCGCGCCAGCTCGCTCGAGGTCGGATTGGCGCCGGGAGTAACCGACACATCGAGCAGCCACGGCGCATGCACGTGGATCAGGACGAAGGTCGGCCGCGGGCCGAAGAGGCTTCGATGCTGGACCACGTAGCGCGCGGCCGCCTCGCCGTAGGCGCTGCCGTCGAGTGCCAGGCCGACCCGCAGCGAGGGGCGCTTCGGCGCCTTCGGGGTCCGCAGCACCAGCACCGGCACGGCGGTGGAAGCGAGCACGCGCTGGGTCGCCGAGCCGAACACCAGCCCCTCGAAGGCGGAGTGGCCGTGCGAGCCCATGACGATCAGGTCGGCGCCGTGGCGGTCGGCCCATTCGGCAATCTCCACGCCCGGGTTGCCGACGCAGTAGAACCAGGCCGGATCGAGGTGCGCGCGGCGCAGCGCGGCAATGGCCGGCTTGAGGACCTTCGACGACTCGGCCTCGTGCCAGGCCTGCACGATGTCGGCGCCGACCGCGCGGCCGGCGCGCGGCGGGACCGGCATCTGCACGTTGAGCAGGTCGATGCGCGGCGCCGATTCTTCCTTGAACGGCCGCGCGGCGACAAACGCCAGCGCCGCGTCGCTGTAGCGGCTGCCATCGACCGGGAGCAGGATCTTCATCGTCATCGCGTTTCTCCGCGCGTGTTGTCGGTCCGCGCCAGTACCGAAGCGGCCGGTTGCGCGTAAGGGAACCGACCATTCAACTTCATCTTCGGGTGTCTGCCTGCCCGGCGGTTGAGCGCGGTCAAACCGCGTGCGTCGGAATGCGGCGACAGAGCAAACCCGGAGCCGGCCCGGCGAGGCCTCCGGCGGCACAATGCGTGCGATGAGCTTCGGGACTACGGGCATCTACTGGCTGCAGCTCGCCGCGTGCGCGGCGGCGATCCTCGTCGCCGGATCGCGGCTGGCACGTTACGGCGACGCCATCGCCCACCACACCGGGCTGGGCGGCAACTGGATCGGCCTGGTGCTGATGGCCACCGTCACCTCGCTGCCGGAACTGGTCACGGGAATCTCGTCGGTCACCGTCGCCGACGTGCCGGACATCGCCGCGGGCAACGTCCTGGGCGCGTGCGTGCTCAACCTGGCGATGCTGGTGGTGCTCGATGCCCTGCACCGGAGGGCGTCGATCTACTCGGTGGCGAGCCAGGGCCACGTGCTGGGCGCGGCGTTCGGCATCGTCATGCTCGGCGTGGTCGCCTTC
>CAYLZU010000398.1:0-3145 GCA_964388005.1 uncultured Burkholderiaceae bacterium | reverse complement strand
GGTGCGTTGGATTGGGCTCCGAGCTGGCATGGCTTCGTCATCGATCAAGCGCTCGCTCAGGCATCCTCCGCCGCCGGGCGCGAGCCATCGAGTCGGCCGGGGCGCGACGTTCTTACGGGCAATCGCTTCGACACCGTTGGCGGGTTCCGCCCATCGGCCGGCCCTGCTGGCGGCGCGAACAGCGCCGCGAGCTCGGTGAACACCGGCGGCGCCAGCAACCGCGACATGCTGGTCGATACCAGCGCCACTGCCGGCAGGCCGGCCATCACGATGCTCAGGATCACCAGGCCGCTGCGCGACAAGCCGCGCCGCCGCGACGGTCGTCCGATTGCGAAGAGGATTCCGCGCGGCGGCGTGGTGAACGCGCCGCCAACGGCGAGGTCGTCGCTGTCGATCGTCGAGCCCGGCGACAGCCAGCGGCCGACAGTGTCGCTTTCGCCCGGCCGGTGGAACGCCTCGCTGGCGGACTCCGCCAGGTGCGTGCAGGCGACGACGACGAGCCCGGTGGCCAGCGCATAGCCCAGCATCACGGCGCGGTCGAGCCACTGGCGCAAGCCGGTGACTTCGTCGGGCACCCGCCACGGGTCGTGTTGATGCTTGCTCATTGGCGGACGAAAACAACGAGCGCCGGTGCGGCCGTTCGCTGGCGTTGCTCACGGGGCAGCAGGTCAGGCCGGCGCCTGACGCCGGTGACGGCGCGGCGCCGTCGATCGCAGCTCATGGGCCGTACGCCGGGCGAGTTCGACGAAGGTGGCGATCGTCCCGGCGCGGTCGTGATCCCGGTAGACCAGCGTGATCGGAGCCATCAGCCTGGGGTCGGCGGGCAGCCGGCGGTACGCCACCGCGCGCCCGTGGGCGCCTTCCATCGACGCCGGCACGACCGAGATTCCCTCGCCGGCGGCGACCAGATTGATGTTGGTCATCATGCGCTCGACCTCCGCCGCCACCGTCACCTCGACGCCGCGCGCGGCCAGCGCCGCCAGCAGGTTCGAGTACATGCCCGGCGCGCCGCTGCGCCGCACGAGGATCAGACGCTCCCCCCGCAGAGCCTCCAGGGGCACCGTCCGGGCCGTCGCGTAGCGGCGCGTCAACGGATGGCCGACCGGCAGCACCAGCATCAGCCGCTCTTCCAGCAACAGCTCGAAGTGCACGCCTTCCGGGTGAGCGACCGGGGCCCGGACGACGCCGCAGTGCATCCGCTCCGCGGCGACGGCCTCGATGATCTCGGCGGCGTTGTTCTCGCTGATGCGCAGTTCCAGTTCCGGGAACTCGCTGCGGCAGGCGCGCAGCACGGCGGGCACGAAGCCATGCGCCGCCGCCGAGCTCGTGAAGCCGATCGACAACAGGCCGCGGCGGCCCTCGGCGACGCTTCGCATCCGCGCCCGTAGCTGCTCCGCCGCGGCCAGCACCAGCCGCGTTTCCTGAAGCATGAGCCGGCCGGCTTCGGTGAGCGCCATGCCCTTCGCATGGCGGCGAAACAGCACGACGCCGAGCTCCTGCTCCAGGGCGCGAATCTGCTGGCTCAGGGGCGGCTGCTGCATCTCCAGCACCGCCGCGGCGCGGGTCACGTGGCCTTCCTCGGCCACGATGGCGAAGTAACGAAGCTGGCGCAGGTCCATATCGAACGGATATCGAAGGCGGTGGTTGCCGATATTGGACCATATGCAGCGGCGCCAATAGGCTAGTCGGCCTACAGATCAGGGAGACCGACACCATGCTGGGCAGACTCGTGCTGGCGCTCGCGTTGGCGGCAACCTCGCCGTCCTGGGCGGCGCCCACCAAGGTGCTGTTCGTCGGCAACAGCTACACCTTCGGACGCGTCGACCCGGTGATGAGCTACAACGCCGCCAACGTCCACGACCTGACCTACGCGATGTGGCTGGCCAATTCGACCGGCAGCAATGCCTTCGAGCCGCATCCCTGGGGCGGCGTGGCCGGCATCTTCAAGCAGTTCACGGTGCAGGCGGGACTGGACTACGACGTGTCGCTGTCGACACGCAATGCGGCCACGCTGCGCGGCCACTTCCTGAACACCAATCCCGCCGGCTGGGACCTGCGCGGCAACATCGGCTCGCAGACCTGGGACCAGGTCGTGCTCCAGGAGCAGAGCGACGATCCGCTGGCACGGCGCACCAATGCCAACGGGGTGGCGCTGGCTTCGAACCCGGAGTACTTCCGCTTCTACGCCGACAAGATCGAGAACTTCCTGCACTCGACGGCGCCTTCGGGGACCATCCGCGACCGCGATGCCTTTCCCGGTGCCACCGCTGCTGACCGCCAGGCCGCCTGCGTGGCTGCCGGCATTCCTGCCGGAACCTGCAGCAACATCAGGGGCAGCTTCTCCAACGCCAAGGCCGATGCAGGTACCGAGGTTTACCTCTACCAGACCTGGGCTCGCCCCAACCTGGTCGACGGCGCATACGTCACGACCACGGATCCGGTGACCGGCGCCGTGACGCGCTCGGCCAGTCTGTCCACCGCCACCTTCTTTGCCAGCCTCGAAGACATGACCGCGGAACTGACAGCCAGCTACCTGGCGGCATTGGACCAGGCGGATAACGACGGATCGCCGGGCTTCGCGGGAATCGCTCCGGTCGGCGAAGCCTTTCTGCGTGCCGTCCAAAGCGGCATCGCGACCCGCGACATGTGGGCGTCCGACGCGCTGTCCGATGGCCTCATCGATCTGTGGTTCGACGACGGCACCCATGCCAGCAAGTACGGCTCGTATCTCAGCGCGCTCACTCTGTTCGGCACCCTCACGGGCGTGAACCCGTCCCTGCTCGGTGCGCGAGAGATCGCCGCCCGCGACCTCGGCATCTCGGCCGACGATGCCCTGGCCCTGCAGCGCATCGCCGCGCGGCAACTGGGCCTTCAGGTCATCGATGAGCCGCCCACCTGGGGCCTTCTCGCTGTCGCGTGCCTGGGCGCCGCCGGGCTGCGCCGGCGCGGCGTTGGTCGCCGTGTGCCGCCGTTGCACGTTGGCGCAACACGAGCCTGAGCCCGTCGCCATGCCGGCGCGGCTTCCACCCGCCGCCGCGGGCTGACGCAACTCCCGGGGCGCGCCCGCGGCGGCCGGATGTCTCCGCCGCAAGTGGACTCGTCTCGCGGGCGCCGCTGGCTGCTGAGCACCCCGGGGCCGGGCTGC
>CAYLZU010000397.1:0-3147 GCA_964388005.1 uncultured Burkholderiaceae bacterium | reverse complement strand
GTCCAGGCCGGAGTCAGTTCGAGGGTCATCGAATGGGGAGCCTTCTCCGTGGTGGACGCCGGACCATCCGCGCCGCCAAGCGCCCTGGTCGCCGCGCCCCTCGGAGGCGCGGCGAACAGAGACTACGTTAGATTACCGACCGGTCGCGATGGACCGTTGTCCGTGCGCGAAAGAGGCGGAGGAGGGCGGCGGTCGGGCGCGATGCCGTCGGCATCGGCGGCGGCCGGCGTCTGCGCGCAATGCAGCGGACTCGAGAAGTCCTGGCATCGAACGACATGAATGCGAACACCGTCGCCGCGACCGAGGATGAATTCGCCCGCGTGCTGGCGGCCTTCGAGCTGCCGCAGGCCGATGCCGTCGCCGCGCTGACGCGGCTGTTCGACTGGATCCGGCCGCGCCGGGGCGAGGGCGTGGAGGCGGCCGCCGCGCGCTTCGACGCCGCGCTCGGCCGCCTGGAAACCGATCCGTCGAGCGCGGCCTTCGTGCGAAGGAAGGTGCTCGACCTGCTGCGAACCCGCCGCCTGGTCGGCTACTTCGCCGACAGCGGCATCCTGCCGGCGACCGGATTCTTCTCCGAACTGGGCCGCATCGTCGCCGAGCGGGTGCTGCCGGAACTGCCCGACGAAGCCGACCTGCGCGCCGCCATTGGTCAGATCTTCCACGGGCGCCGCGACTGGGTCTGGCTGCACGCGCTGCCGCCGCAGCTCGGCCAGCGGTTCTGGCGCATCGTCGCCGGCGATGGCGAGGCGCTGGCGACGCTGCTCGACCCGGTGCTCGATCAGATGGCCGAGGCGCTGCTGGTGGTCGCCTATCGCGTCGGCGGCCTCGGCGTCGAGGACGAGTTCGGCCGCCTGGGCGAGGAGTTCGCCGGTCATGCGCCGCGCTTCCGCGGCCTGGCCAGCGCGGCGCAGCGCTTCGTCGACGCCTTCCGCGCCCGGCTGCAGCATGAGCACGCGCCGTTCGAGGACGAAGCCGAGCTGCTGGTGATGGTCGACCAGTGCGAGGAGGTGATCGAGCGTGCCCGCCGCGCCTCGATGCGGCTGGGCACCAGCCTGCGCCTGACCTATCTGCTGCGACGGACGGCGCAGAGCCTGCGCCGCGTGGCCACGCTGGCGCGGCTGCTCGGCTCGCGCTTCCGGCACCAGGACGCGGCCGACGGCCGCGAGGCGGCGCTCGCCGGCTGGTCCGAGCTGGTGCGCGACACGCTGCGCGCGGAAAGCCGGCGCAACAGCCTTCGCGAGCATCTATCGAAGGGGGTGGCGCTGCTGGCGCTGCGCGTCACCGACAACGCCGCCAGGACCGGCGAGCACTACCTCGCCGAGACGCGGGAGCAGTACTTCGCGATGTGGCGGGCGGCGGCCGGGGCGGGGCTCGTCATCGGCGCCATGGCGCTGCTGAAGATCTTCACCGCCAAGATGGACCTGCCGCTGGCCGGCTACGCGACGCTGTACAGCCTGAACTACGGGCTCGGCTTCGTGCTGATCTACATGCTGCACCTGACGGTGGCGACCAAGCAGCCGGCGATGACGGCGCAGACGCTGGCCGGCTATCTCGGCGGCATCGGCCAGGGCGCGGCGCTGCGCGGCGCCGAGCTCGAGCGGGTGGTCGACCTCACGGTCGCGGTGGCGCGCAGCCAGTTCGCGGCCATCCTCGGCAACGTGATGGTGGCGGCTCCGACCGCGATCGCCATCTCGCTGCTGCTGGCGCAGGTCAGGGGCGCGCCGATCATCGACATCGGCAAGGCCGCGCACCTGCTCGACGACCTGAATCCGGCCGGCTGGGCGGCTCCGCACGCCGCCGTCGCCGGCGTGTTCCTGTTCCTGTCCGGGCTGATCTCCGGCTACTTCGACAACAAGGCGAGCTACGCGCGCATCGGCGCCCGCGTGGCGCGGCTGCGCTGGCTGCGGGCGCTGGCCGGGGCGCGGCGCGCCGAACGCGCCGGCGCCTACGTCGAGGAACACCTGGGCGGGCTGAGCGGCAACTTTCTCTTCGGCTGCATGCTCGGCACCGCCGGCACGATCGGCGTCATCGTCGGCCTGCCGATCGACATCCGCCACATCGCCTTCTCGTCGGCCAACCTCGGCTACGCGCTGGTGGCCTTCGACTTCGACCTGCCGCTGAAGACCCTGCTGTGGGCCGCGCTCGGCGTGGCGCTGATCGGCTTCGTCAACCTCGCCGTCAGTTTCGCGTTGGCGCTGTGGGTGGCGCTGAAGGCCCGCGGCGTGGTGTTCACGCAGAAGCGCGAGCTGCTGGCGCGGCTGTGGTCGAGGTTCAGGCGTGCGCCGATGAGCTTCTTCGTCGCTCCGCAACGCGAGCGGGCGGACGCGGTCTCCTGAGGCTCCGGCGCGGCGCCCGCGGTCGGGGGGCGCCGAGGGGCTATGCGACAATCCGCCGCCGGTTCGCCGCCGCGGCGAGCCTGCCGTCCGGCCGATGAGCAGTGCCGGATCGCCTGCCTGAGCCGATCAGCGACCGCAACCGATCGCGCCCCACCGGGCGCCTCCCGCCGTGACATCGGACGCCCTCATCTCCGTCGAGCGTGTGACCTTCGGCTACGACGCCAGCCGCACGATTCTCGACGACGTTTCGCTCGCCTTCGCCCGCGGCAAGGTCACCGCCATCATGGGCGGCTCGGGCTGCGGCAAGACGACGCTGCTGCGGCTGATCGGCGGCGTGCACGCGCCGAACAAGGGCCGCATCGTCTTCGACGGCGAGGCGATCGACACCCGTGACCGCGAGCAGATCTTCCGCCTGCGGCGGCGGCTCGGCATGCTGTTCCAGTTCGGCGCCCTGTTCACGGACCTGACGGTGTTCGACAACGTCGCCTTCCCGCTGCGCGAACACACGCGGCTGCCGGAGTCGATGATCCGCGACATCGTGCTGATGAAACTGAACGCGGTCGGCCTGCGCGGCGCCGCGCACCTGCGCATCGCCGAGGTCTCCGGCGGCATGGCGCGGCGCATCGCGCTGGCGCGCGCCATCGCCCTCGACCCGGAACTGATCATGTACGACGAGCCCTTCGCCGGGCTCGATCCGATCAGCATGGGCGTGGCGGCGAACCTCATCCGCCGCCTGAACGACGCCACCGGCGCCACCTCGCTGATCGTCTCGCACGACGTGCAGGAGTGCTTCCTGATCAGCGACTACGCC
>CAYLZU010000396.1:0-3151 GCA_964388005.1 uncultured Burkholderiaceae bacterium | reverse complement strand
GAGTTCAGCGCATTGATGATCATCTTGCGCTCGACCGGCCCGGTGATCTCGACCCGCCGGCACTGAAGGTCGCGCGGGATCGGCGCGATCGACCACTGGCCTTCGCGGATACTCCGTGTTTCGGCCAGAAAGTCGGGGCGCTCACCGGCATCGAGCCGCCGCGCGCGTTCGACGCGACTGGCGAGCAGTTCACGGCGGCGCGGATTGAAGCCGCGATGCAGCCTGGCGACCAGCGCCAGGGCGTCCGCGGTCAGGATCGAGTCGAAACCCGGCTTCAGCGGGGCGCGGATCTCGACGCCTTGTGGCAGGTTCATTGCTGACTCCTAATGCTTGCGTTGTTGCAGGAGAAAGTTCACGGCATCGTCGAGCGAGGCGCCGATGCCGTCGGGGCGCGCGCCGAGCCGCTCCAGCGGAGCGCCGCCGCGATTAACCCAGAAGCTCACGTAGCCGTACCACTTGGCGCCGATCGCATCCCAGCAGTTGCTCGACACCAGCAGCAGTTCGTGCGCCGGATGCTTCAGGGTGAGCGGCCCGAGCTCGTACACCGCCGGCGCGGTCTTGTAGGCGTGGACCTGGTCGGCCGAAAGCAGCAGGTCGAAATATTCGGCGATCTGCGCGCCGTGCAGGACGTCCTCGATCAGCCCCGGATCGCCGTTGGACAGCACCCCGATCGTCGTGCCGGTCTCCTGCAGGCGCCTGAGCGCCGGCACCGCGTCGGCATAGGGCGCCAGTTGCGTGTACTCGTGCATCAGCAGGCCGCGCGCCGCCGCATCGAGCGGCAAGGCGAGCGCCTCGCAGGCGAACTGCAGCGCATCGTCGGTCAGCTGCGTGAACGGCACGTAGCGCGACGACAGCGTACGCAGCCGCGTGTACTCGATCTGCTTGTCCCGCCACAGCCTTGCCAGGCGATCGCCATGGCCCGGGAAGAGCTGATCGGCTCGCACCGCCACGGAGTGCACGTCGAGCAAGGTGCCGAATACATCGAACAGGACGGCCCGGATCGCCATGCCCTCTCCCTCTGCTTCTCGTTGTTTCCTCGATTGCCGAGTATAGGAGCGCGGAACGAACCGCGTCGGCGAACCCGGTCGCCGCCGATGCAGCAAGAGCGCGGCGGCTGCCTCGCGCGGCATCTGCTGCCTCGCTCGGACCGGACGCACCAAAAAGAAAGAGCCGCCAGTTGGCGGCTCGAAAACCATCTTGATCTTCTTATTCGGTTTCGCTTTGCAGCGTCGTCTCCTGCTGCCTCACCCTTTGTGTCTTTCTCGCGCCTTCGCGCCGCGGCCGGGTTGTCCCGGCCGGCGCGCGAGGATACGAACGCTGCCGCGATTGCTCAAGCTGCACCGCAGCGAACCTGCGGTTGCGGCGCCGGCAATCAGGCGGCCTTCTTGTGCTGCTGCTTGGCTTCGAAGAACTGCTCGTCTTCGGTGGAGCCCTTCAGCGCCGCCGTCGAGGCCTCCGACTCGATGGTCGTCGTCACCGCGTCGAAGTAGCCGGTGCCGACCTCGCGCTGGTGCTTGACCGCCGTGAAGCCACGCTCGGCGGCGGCGAACTCAGCCTCCTGCAGTTCGACGAACGCACTCATCTGGTTGCGCGCGTAGCCGTAGGCGAGGTTGAACATCGAGTAGTTCAGCGAGTGGAATCCGGCCAGGGTGATGAACTGGAACTTGTAGCCCATCGCGCCGAGCTCGCGCTGGAACTTGGCGATCGTCGCGTCGTCGAGGTTCTTCTTCCAGTTGAAGCTCGGCGAGCAGTTGTAGGCCAGCATCTTGCCCGGGAACTGCTTCTGGATCGCCTCGGCGAAGGCCCTGGCGAAGGCGAGATCGGGCTTGCCGGTCTCGCACCAGATCAGATCGGCGTAAGGCGCGTACGCCAGGCCGCGGCTGACTGACTGCTCCAGGCCGTTGCGGGTACGGAAGAAGCCTTCGACGGTGCGTTCGCCGGTGATGAACGGCTTGTCGTTCTCGTCGACGTCCGAGGTGACGAGATCGGCGGCCTCGGCGTCGGTGCGCGCCAGCAGCACCGTCGGCACGCCCATCACGTCGGCGGCGAGCCGCGCCGCGACCAGCTTGGCAACCGCCTCGCGGGTCGGGACCAGAACCTTGCCGCCCATGTGGCCGCACTTCTTCACCGACGCCAGTTGATCCTCGAAGTGCACGCCGGCGGCGCCGGCCTCGATCATCGCCTTCATCAGCTCGAAGGCGTTGAGCACGCCGCCGAAGCCGGCCTCGGCGTCGGCGACGATGGGGGCGAAGAAGTCGATGTCGTTCTTGCCTTCGCTCCACTGGATCTCGTCGGCGCGCTTGAACGTGGCGTTGATGCGCTTGACCACCTTCGGCACCGAGTCCACCGAGTACAGGCTCTGGTCGGGGTACATCTCGCCGTTGCTGTTGGCGTCGCCGGCGACCTGCCAGCCCGAGAGGTAGATGGCCTTCAGGCCGGCCTTGACCTGCTGCATGGCCTGGTTGCCGGTCAGCGCGCCCAGCGCGTTGACGAAGGGCTCGGTATTCACCAGGTTCCACAGCTTCTCGGCGCCCCGGCGGGCCAGGGTGTGCTCGATCTGCAGGGAGCCGCGCAGGCGGACCACGTCTTCCGCCGTGTAGCCTCGCTTGACGTTCTTCCAGCGGGGGTTCTCGGCCCAGTCCTTTTTCAGCTTGGCAATTTCGAGTTCGTTGTTCATCGCAATCCTCTTCGTCTGTGCTTGGGGTGGAAAAAAAGGCCGTCCTGTCTTCGTCTGACGGCGGTGTCGCAGGGCGAAAGTATAGAGGGTATTTTGCGAAGCAGCACTCAGAAACAAAGTCTTATATATAATTTATTATATTAATAAAAACAAATAATTACTAAAAATATACCGGACTGTAAAATGCAGTTCGTTTCGTGAAATGAAAAACGTGCTGCTCCGCAGCAAAAAAGTCAGTCTTCCCGATACGGCGATTCAAGCCAGCAGCGCGGTGGGGGACACGAGTACTCCGTCTTCGTCGGCGTAGAGGTAATGGCCGGTGATGAAGCGGGCACCGGCGAAACTGACAGGGATGTCCGCCTCGCCGGCGTTGCGCTTGATGCTTTTGAGCGGGTGGGTGTCGAGCGCCAGCACGCCGATATCCATTTCGCCGATGGCGGCCGAGTCGCGGATGCAGCCGTTGACGACGATGCC
>CAYLZU010000395.1:0-3165 GCA_964388005.1 uncultured Burkholderiaceae bacterium | reverse complement strand
CATGGCCGCCAGCAGGCGATCGCCGATCTTGCCCGCGACGTGCGCTTCCACTTCTACGACGAGCCGAAGATGCAGGCGGCGGAGACCGAGCTGCGCGCGGAGATGATCGGGCACCTGGACCGTCTTGCGCGGCAGCCGGACGCCGCCGACCGGGCGCGGCGGATCGAGCGGCTGATCTGGTGCCCGCTGTCGATGCGCTCGCTGCTGCTCGACGCCTGGCGCGGCGACGCCGGCGCTTCGCCGGCGCTGCGGCAGGCGGTGATGGAACTGCACGTGCGGCGCTTCTACCGCATCTGCCGCTTCGGCGACATCGCGTTCGCCGAGGCGGGCGGCTTCCCGCTGGCGTCGACCGACTACACCCTCGACGACGAGCAGGCGCACCTCGTCGTCGGCTACCTGCCGCTGGCGGATCTGCCGCGGTGGTCGGCCGCGGTCGCGCCGCATCTGGCGGCGCTGCCGGCGGGGCGGGCGGTGGTGATCGACGTGGCGACGTGGCGCGACGGCCCGCGCCAGGAGATTGCCGAGTCGGCCGCCGAGGTCGCCGCGGCGCTGGCCGACTGCGCCTTCGGTCGCGCGCCGCTGCGCGTCGACGTGGCGCTGCTGGCCACCGAGGCGCCGTGCGGCGAGCCGTTCCGCATCCACAACGTGACCTTCGTGCCGCGCGACGGCGGCTTCGTCGAGGAGCCGACCTTCCGCGACCTGCACCCGATGCTCGCCAAGCGCCTGGAGCTGTGGCGGCTGGCGAACTTCGAGCTGGAACGGCGCCCGGCGCCGGAGGACATGCACCTGTTCCTGGGCGTGGCCCGCGGCAACAAGGACGACCGGCGGCTGTTCGCGCTGGCCGAGGTGCGCGATGTCGACCCGGTGCAGGATCCGCAGACCGGGCAGGTCTCGTACCCGCGGCTGGAGCGCGCCGGGCTGCTGGCGCTGGCGGCGATGCGCAACGAGCTCGCCCGCTTCGCGCCGCGGGACCGGCCGGCGGTCAACCGCCTGGTGCTCGACGTGCGCGCGCCATGGACGCTGCCGGCCGGGCATGTCGACGCGCTGGCGCATCACTTCGCGCCGCTGGCCTCGCGCGTCGGCCTGGAGAAGGTGGTGCTGAAGGTGCGGCGACCCGACGGCAACGCGCCCGACGGGCAGCGCCTGGCGGTGCTTCAGTTCGAGTCGGTCGGCAATTCGGTGCTGGTCAGCGAGAGGCAGCCCGGCGCCGAGCCGATCCGCCCGCTCGGCGCCTACCAGCAGAAAGTGCTGACCGCGGCGCGCTTCGGCTCGCCGTATCCGTACGAGATCGCACGGCTGCTCACCCGCCGCGGCGCCGGCGAGGGCTTGCCGGCCGACAGCTTCCGCGAGCTCGACCTCGATGCCGAAGGCCGCCTCGAGCCGGTCGAGCGGGAGCCGGGGCTGAACAAGGCGCACATCGTGGTCGGTCTGATCACCAACCACACGGCGGTGGTGCCGGAGGGAATGACGCGGGTGGCGCTGCTGTCGGACCCGACGCAGGGACTCGGCAACCTCGCCGAGCCCGAATGCCGGCGCATCAACGCCGCGCTCGCCTATGCCCTGGAGCGCAGGCTGCCGGTGGAGTGGTTCGCGGTGTCCAGCGGAGCGCTGATCGCGATGGACTCGGGCACCGAGAACATGGACTGGATCGCCCTCACCCTGCGGCGGCTGATCGAGTACACGCAGGCCGGCGGCGAGATCAACATCGTCGTCACCGGCATCAACGTCGGCGGCCAGCCGTACTGGAACGCCGAGGCGACGATGCTGATGCACACCCGGGGCATTCTCGTCATGACGCCGGCGTCCGCCATGGTGCTCACCGGCAAGCAGGCGCTTGATTTTTCCGGGGCGGTGAGCGCCGAGGACAACTTCGGCATCGGCGGCTACGACCGCATCATGGGACCGAACGGGCAGGGCCAGTACTGGGCGCCGTCGTTCCCGGAGGCGTGCAACCTGCTGCTGCGCCACTACGAGTACTGCTACGTGGTGCCGGGCGAGCGCTTCCCGCGCCGGCGGCCGACCAGCGACCCGATCGAACGCGACGTGCGGACGAGCCCGCACGCGCCGCTTGCCGGCAGTCCGTTCGCCACCGTCGGCGACCTGTTCTCGATGGAGCTGAACCCGGAGCGCAAGCTGCCGTTCGACATGCGCTCGGTGATGCGCGCGGTGGCCGACGCGGATGCCGAGCCGCTGGAGCGCTGGAAGGACCTGCGCGACGGCGAGAACTCGATCGTCTGGGACACCACCATCGGCGGCATCCCGGTGCTGCTGCTCGGCATCGAGTCGCACAACGTGCGCCGCAAGGGCTTCGTGCCCGCCGACGGGCCGCCGACCTGGACCTCGGGCACGCTGTTCCCGCATGCCTCGCGCAAGACGGCGCGGGCGATCAATGCGGCGAGCAACATGCGGCCGCTGGTGGTGCTGGCGAATCTGTCCGGCTTCGACGGTTCGCCGGAGTCGATGCGCAGGCGGCAGCTCGAGTTCGGCGCCGAGATCGGGCGCGCGGTGACCAACTTCAAGGGGCCGATCGTCTTCGTCGTCGTCTCGCGCTACCACGGTGGCGCCTTCGTGGTGTTCTCGAAGAAGCTGAACGAGTCGATGGAGATCGCCGCCGTCGAGGGGTCGGTCGCGTCGGTGATCGGCGGCACGCCGGCGGCGGCGACGGTCTTCGCGCGCGAGGTCAAGCAGCGCACCGATGCCGATGCCCGGGTCAAGGAGCTGCGGGCGAAGCTCGCCGCCGCCACCGGCGCCGAGGCGGCCAGGCTGCGCGGCGTGCTCGCCGGGGTCACCGAGCAGGTGCGCTCGGAGAAGCTCGGCGAGGTGGCGGGCGAGTTCGACGCCATCCACACCGTCGAGCGGGCGCAGCGGGTGGGGTCGGTGGACCGCATCATCAAGGCGGCCGAGCTGAGGCCGTATGTCGTCGATGCCCTCGAGCGGGCGATGGCGCGGTTTCTCTGAACGGGCGCCGGCGATGGCATCCGACCTGCGTTTCGTCGAGTATGTCTGCGACCAGATCGCCGCCGCCGGCCGGGTGTCGTTCAGGAGCATGTTCGGCGAGTACGCGATCTACTGCGACGGCAAGGTGGTGGCGCTGGTGTGCGACAACCAGTTCTTCGTCAAGCCGACGGCGGCGCTAGCCGCTAAGCGACAGGCCGGTCGGCCGGC
>CAYLZU010000394.1:0-3166 GCA_964388005.1 uncultured Burkholderiaceae bacterium | reverse complement strand
CGGCTTCCGCCAGGCGCGCCGCCGCCTCGGGCTCGCCGCCGACGCGCTCCAGGATGCTCCACCAGTCGAGCACCGCCGATGTCGGCCACTGCGCCGGCTCGATGGTCAGGCTTCCGAGCAGCGCGCAGACAAAGGCGCCCCGGCCAGAAGGTTGGCCACGAGCGGGTCGATGTGCATCGACAGGTTCCGCAGCGAATCGCCATCGCGGTCGCGGCGCGCTGCCACGATGGCCGCGACGTGCCGCTGGATGCCGAAGAGCACGAGGCCCGCGCCCAGGAAGACGACGCTGACGACGAGGCTGATGACCAGGACTCTGTCGTTCTGCGGGGCGTGCTTCGCGATGAAGAAACTGGCCATCACGAGCGCGCCCGCGGCGATCGAGAGGAAAGCCGCGCAGACATAGACAACCCTGAAGACGACGACCATGGTTCGCTTTCGCTCCAGGCAATGCGACTGTGGGGCCGACCGGGACGAGCGGCAGCCCCTACCGCGCCGCCTTGGCCACGGCCACCGCGCAGGTCCCTCGCGGCACTGCATGGCACTGCAGGCGGCCGCTGCCCGTCAACGACTCATCGTGCCGTCCGGTGGTACGAAGCCGGGGAAGCGTGACTCCTTCACGCACTCCAGCAGCAGCGGCGCGCCAGGCTCGCGCACGAAGCCCATCACGATGAGCGCCGCGCTCGGGTTCACCGCGCTCCGCTGCACGCGCGTGCCGTCCGGGGACACGACCCGCGCGGCGAGCGGCGGGGACTTGGCCACGACGTCGCTGCGCAACGTCGGCGTCGCGGCACGTCACGGGCCGCTGAACCGGGACAGGCTGGCCCTGCCGATCCGCCCACATGACGCAGTACCCGCCCGCCTGCACAACGATGATCAGTTGCGAAACTTCTGAACCTCGAAACGGGCCCGGCCTTTGTCCGAGAAGTAGTAGTACGTCTTGCCCTCGAACACCCAGTTGGTCTCGCCTTCGGAGCTCGCGTATCTCGCCTCCTTCGGCACCATGCCTTCGAATTGCAGCACCACGCGCTTGCCCGGGCGCCAGGTCAATTCGATCGTCTGGTCCGGGAAACGCAGCGTCGTGCGCGTCTTCCGTCCGCCGTCGAAGTGGTCGGTGACCCGGCAGCGGTAGGGTGAGTCCTGCCTGCCCACGATGACGCCGCACACGGTGTCGAAGCTGTCGGTGTTGCCGCCCGCGCTGTTTGCGCCACCGCCCGCCTTGGCCGCCGCCTCGGTGCACTTCGGATGGCGGTCCTCGACCGCCGACGTCACCCTGTTGTCCTTCGACCGCGTGTTGACGCACTGGCCAGTCGATGCGTTGTACCACCAGGTCACGACGTAATCATCCGAGGTGGTGTACGTTTCGACGCCCGTGAACCTGCGCGAGGTCATGACGTCGAACGCCTTGATCGCATCGCGCCCGATCAAGTCCTTGATTTCGGCCTTCTGGCTGGCCGAAGCCGGGCCCGCCCCCACCATAAAGCCGCTGATCGCAGCTGCGATGATCAAGTTTTGGGTCTTCATGTGCGGTTTCCTCTCTCGTTTGGCGACGCGGGTCATCCGGCGTCGGGAATTCATCGGCTCGACGTGCCGTCCGGCAGCACGAACCCCGGGAAGCGCGACTCCTTGACGCAATCCAGAGGCAGTGACGTGCGCGGGTCGCGAGCGAAATCGGTGATGATGCGCGCCGCGCACAGGTTGACCGCACCCAGCTGCACGTGCGTGCCGTCCGGGAACACGACCAGCCTGGCGCGCGGCAGCGACCTGGCCACCACCTCGCTGCGGAAGGTCGGCGTCGCCACGTCGAGCCCGCCGCTCAGGATCAGCGTCGGCACTCCCGTGGTGACGTCGACGTCGGTGGATGCCGGCAGCTCCGGCATACCGACGGTTGCGCACAGCCCGATCAGGTCGCGCGCGACCGCCTGCCCCATCAGGAGCGCGTAGCAGCTGCGCACGCCATCGGTCACCAGTTCGTCCAGCGAGCGCGCCGGGTCGTCGGAGCACACCACGGCCAGGTACATCAGGATCGCCGTGCCGCCTGCGGTGGCGCCGCGCTGCGCCAGTAGCTGCTGTCCCTTGATCTGCCCGAGGGTCGCGGCCATCGAGGCGCGCCCGTCGCGCACCATGCTGTCGAGCAGGGCGGGCAGGCTCATCACACCGATCTTGTCGCCCTGCATCGCGTAGATCGTCGACAGCAGGTCGGTGCGGTGCAGCTCGATCGGCAGCGCGACACCAGGCTGCTTCGGATCGGTGAAGGTCGCGCCGATCGGCCCGGCGTCGAACAGCGCGATCGCGCGCTCGACCAGTGCCGGCAGGTCGTAGGCCTGGCGGCACCTGGCGTCGTCGCGGCACAGCGCGTCGAGGTGTTTCATCGAGAACTCGATATCGAGCGCCCGGTCCTCGATCCAGCTCTTGCGTGACAGCGAATTGGTGCCGTCGAGGATCACCGCGTCGAGCATGCCCGGGAAGTCGCGCATCGTGTGCTGCGCGATCTGCGCGCCGAAGGACGCGCCGTAGAGCACGATCCGTCCGTAGCCGAGCGCGCGCCGTGCAGCGTCGATGTCGGCCGCGATTGCCAGGCTGTTGTAGGCCGCCAGGTCGATGCCCTGCGTGCGGAAGCCGTCGATACAACGCTGCAGCACCCGGCGCTGCAGCGCCGTGGCGGCCTCTTCGCTCAGGCCTTGCTGGTACGACGACCACGCCAGGCCGTAGAAGTCAGGGCAGTCCAGGTGCGGCCGCGTGTGCGCGGTGCCGCGCTGGTCGAGGATGACGACGTCGCGGTCGTCGAGCAGCGGGCCGAGCAGCTGCGGGGCGAAGAGGCCAAAGGTCAGCGGCTGGATCAAGCTGCTGCCCGGGCCGCCGGCCAGCATGAACACCGGCGGCGCCTTGGTCGCCGAGCGGGCCTTCAGGCGCAGGAAGCCGAGCTTCACGCGCCGGCCGGCCGGCGCCGCCGAGTTCTCCGGCACGACGACGTAGCCGCAGTCGAACTTCGCGTCGAAGGCCAAGCCCTGCGGCGGCAAGACGAAGCACGGAACCACGGGCTCGACCGCGATCGCGTTCGCCGGGACCACGACGGCAGCCTCTGCATGACCCGCAGCGGTTGCCAGCAGCGCTGCGAAGCAGAGCAGGCGGCGCAGGATGACGCCAGATGCGCCCCGCGTGGCGGGGC
>CAYLZU010000393.1:1686-3182 GCA_964388005.1 uncultured Burkholderiaceae bacterium | reverse complement strand
GAACTGATGAACAAGTACCTCGAGTCCGGCGAACTGACCGAGGCGGAGATCAAGTTGGCCATCCGCACGCGCACGATCGCGCAGGAAATCACGCCGATGCTGTGCGGCTCGGCGTTCAAGAACAAAGGGGTGCAGGCAATGCTCGACGCGGTGATCGAGTACCTGCCGTCGCCGGTCGACATCCCTCCCGTGGCGGGCGTCGACAACTCGGACAAGCCGGTCGAACGCCGTCCCGACGATAACGAGCGCTTCTCGGCGCTGGCGTTCAAGATCATGACTGACCCGTACGTCGGTCAGCTCACGTTCCTGCGGGTCTACAGCGGCGTGCTGGCCAGCGGCGACACGGTCGTCAACGCGGTGAAGGGCAGGAAGGAGCGCATCGGCCGGCTGCTGCAGATGCACGCCAACGAGCGCGAGGAGATCAAGGAAGTGCGCGCCGGCGACATCGCCGCCGCGGTGGGCCTGAAGGACGTCACCACCGGCGACACGCTTTGCGACCCGGAGAAGATCATCACGCTCGAGCGGATGGAGTTTCCGGAACCGGTGATCTCCCAGGCCGTCGAGCCGAAGACCAAGGCCGACCAGGAGAAGATGGGCATCGCCCTGAACCGGCTGGCGCAGGAGGATCCCTCTTTCCGCGTCCACACCGACGAGGAGTCGGGGCAGACGATCATCTCCGGCATGGGCGAGCTGCATCTGGAAATCCTGGTCGACCGGATGAAGCGCGAGTTCAACGTCGAGGCGACCGTCGGCAAGCCGCAGGTGGCCTACCGCGAGACGATCCGCAAGACGGTCGAGAACGCCGAAGGCAAGTTCATCAAGCAGTCCGGCGGCCGCGGCCAGTACGGTCACGTGGTGCTGAAGCTCGAGCCGCAGCCGCCCGGCAAGGGCTTCGAGTTCGTCGACGCGATCAAGGGTGGTGTCGTTCCGCGCGAATACATCCCGGCGGTGAACAAGGGCGTCGAGGAGACGCTGAAGGCCGGCGTGCTGGCGGGCTATCCGGTGGTCGACGTCAAGGTGACGCTGCACTTCGGCTCGTACCACGAGGTCGACTCGAACGAGAACGCCTTCAAGATGGCGGCCTCGATGGGCTTCAAGGATGGCATGCGCGCCGCAAGTCCGGTGCTGCTCGAGCCGATCATGGCGGTCGAGGTCGAGACGCCCGAGGAAAAGATGGGCGACGTGATGGGCGACCTATCGTCGCGGCGCGGCGTGATCCAGGGCATGGACGACATCGCCGGAGGCGGCGGCAAGGCCATCAAGGCCGAGGTTCCCCTGGCCGAGATGTTCGGCTATTCGACGACGCTGCGCTCGCTGACCCAGGGCCGCGCCACCTACACGATGGAGTTCAAGCACTACGCCGAGGCGCCGAAGAACGTCGCCGAGGCGGTGATCTCGGCCAAGTCGAAGTAGCGCCTGAATCAACAAGCAACCGTTCTTTCGCAAGAGGACATCATGGCAAAGGGCAAGTTTGAGCGGACCAAGCCGCATGTGAA
>CAYLZU010000393.1:0-1676 GCA_964388005.1 uncultured Burkholderiaceae bacterium | reverse complement strand
CACTCCCTTGGTAAGGGAGAGGTCACGCGTTCGATCCGCGTCATGGGCACCAGAGTTCGTGCTGCGCGGCTGCCGCCGCGCGGCGCATGAGATGGAGCATCGGTCAACAGGGAGTGGGCAATGGCAAAGGGCAAGTTTGAGCGGACCAAGCCGCACGTGAACGTGGGGACGATTGGGCACGTGGATCATGGCAAGACGACGCTGACGGCGGCGATCACGCTGGTGCTGAGCAAGAAGTATGGTGGCGAGGCCAAGGCGTACGACCAGATCGATGCGGCGCCGGAGGAAAAAGCGCGGGGCATCACCATCAACACGGCGCACGTCGAGTACGAGACGGCCAACCGGCACTATGCGCATGTGGACTGCCCGGGGCATGCCGACTACGTCAAGAACATGATCACCGGCGCGGCGCAGATGGACGGCGCCATTTTGGTGGTCTCGGCGGCCGACGGGCCCATGCCGCAGACGCGCGAGCACATCCTGCTGGCGCGCCAGGTCGGCGTGCCCTACATCATCGTCTACCTGAACAAGGTCGACATGGTCGACGATGCCGAGTTGTTGGAGCTCGTCGAGATGGAAGTACGCGAACTGCTGTCGAAGTACGAGTTTCCGGGCGACGACATACCGATCGTCAAGGGCTCGGCCAAGATGGCGCTCGAAGGCGACAAGGGGGAGCTGGGCGAGCAGTCGATCTTCAAGCTGGCCGAGGCGCTGGATTCGTACATTCCCACCCCCGAGCGGGCCATCGACCAGCCGTTTCTGATGCCCATCGAGGACGTGTTCTCCATCTCCGGTCGCGGCACCGTGGTCACCGGGCGGGTCGAGCGGGGGGTGATCAAGGTCGGCGAGGAGATCGAGATCGTCGGCATCCGGCCCACGACCAAGACCACCTGCACCGGGGTGGAGATGTTCCGCAAGCTGCTCGACCAGGGGCAGGCCGGCGACAACGTCGGCGTGCTGCTGCGCGGCACGAAGCGGGAGGAGGTCGAGCGCGGGCAGGTGCTGGCCAAGCCGGGCACGATCACCCCGCACACCAAGTTCAAGGCCGAGGTGTACGTGCTGTCCAAGGAAGAGGGCGGGCGGCACACGCCGTTTTTCAACGGCTATCGGCCGCAGTTTTACTTCCGCACCACGGATGTCACAGGCTCGATCCAGCTGCCGGCGGGCACCGAGATGGTGATGCCGGGCGACAACATCACGATGGACGTGGCGCTGATCGCGCCGATCGCGATGGAGGAGGGGCTGCGCTTCGCCGTGCGCGAGGGCGGCCGCACCGTCGGCGCCGGCGTCGTCGCCAAAATCGTCGAGTAAAGCAGCGCCAGCGGCGATAGCGGGGCAGCGCACCCGCCGGCCGCAAGGCGCCCAACATCGCGGCGCGGCAGCGCCGCCTCGCTCTTTGAGGAACTGAAATGCAGAGTCAACGCATCCGCATCCGCCTGAAGGCATACGACTACAAGCTCATCGACCAGTCGGCGCTGGAGATTGTCGACACGGCCAAACGTACCGGCGCCGTCGTCCGCGGTCCGGTGCCGCTGCCGACGCGAATCCAGCGCTTCGACATCCTGCGCTCGCCGCACGTGAACAAGACCTCGCGCGACCAGTTCGAGATGCGCACGCACCTGCGCCTGATGGACATCATCGACCCGACCGACAAGACGGTCGACGCGCTGATGAAG
>CAYLZU010000392.1:0-3184 GCA_964388005.1 uncultured Burkholderiaceae bacterium | reverse complement strand
CGCCGTCGTCCGCCGCGACCTGCTGCTGGCGCTGCGGCAGCGCGCCGATGTCGCCAACACGCTGCTGTTCTTCCTGGTCGTGGTGACCATGGTGCCGCTCGGCGTCGGCCCGGAGACCAACACCCTGCGCACGATCGCGCCGGGCGTGGTGTGGGTGGCGGCGCTGCTGGCGGCGATCCTGTCGCTCAATCGCCTGTTCGCCGCCGACTTCGCCGACGGCACGCTCGAGCAGATGGTGCTGTCCGGCGAGCCTCTGCCGGTGGTGGTGCTGGCCAAGACGCTGGCGCACTGGCTGACCACCGGCCTGCCGATCACGGTGATGGCGGTGCTGCTGGGCGTGATGTTCGACCTGCCGGGCGATGCGATCGGCGTGCTGGTGGCCTCGCTCGCGCTGGGCACGCCGGCACTGTCGATGATCGGCGCCGTCGGCGCGGCGCTGACGCTCGGCCTGCGCGGCGGCGGCGTGCTGGTCACGCTGCTGGTGTTGCCGCTGTACGTGCCGGTGCTGATCTTCGGCGCCGGGGCGGTGGAGGCGGTGGCCGGAGGGCTGGCGCCGCGCGGGCAACTGCTGCTGCTCGGCGCGCTGTCGATCGGCGCGACCGTTCTGGCCCCGTGGGCAATCGCCGCGGCGCTGCGGATATCTTTGGAATAATGCCGGTCTGACGTCCGTCAGGGGTGGCGCCCGACCGGGCGCACCCGGGTTGTTACGGATCCCGTTCCTTGCGGCAGCGCAAAGCCTGCCGCCCTGCCGTTCCTACACTGCCGCCGGTCATGTCCTCGGTCACCGCCAGCCCCGGATTCAGCCTGTTCCGCTACGCGGCGCCGAACGTCTTCTATCCGCTCGCCGGGAAGATGGTGCCGTTGTTCGCGGTGCTGGCGGCGGCGCTGACGGCGATCGGCCTTTACATCGGCTTCTTCCTGGCGCCGACCGACGCCCAGCAGGGCGATTCGTACCGCATCATCTACATCCACGTGCCGTCTGCGTGGATGGCGATGTTCCTGTACGTGACGATGGCCTTCTGGGCCGGGATCGGGCTGGCGTTCAATACCCGCCTGTCGTCGATGATGGCGCAGGCGATCGCGCCCACCGGCGCGCTGATGGCGTTCATCTCGCTGTGGACCGGGGCGTTGTGGGGCCGGCCCACCTGGGGCACCTACTGGGTCTGGGACGCGCGGCTCACCTCGACGCTGATCCTGCTGTTCCTGTATCTCGGCTTCATCGCCCTGCAGGCGGCGATCGACGACCAGCGCCGGGCCGACAAGGCCGGCGCCGTGCTGGCGCTGGTCGGCGTGGTCAACGTGCCGATCATCTACTTCTCGGTCAAGTGGTGGAACACGCTGCACCAGGGGGCGTCGGTCAAGCCCGGCTCGTCGGCGATGGCGGAGATCATGCTCGCCGGCATGCTGGTGATGGTGTTCGCCTTCTGGATGTACGCGATCGCGGCCGTGCTGGCGCGGCTGCGGGCGATCATCGTCGAGCGCGAGCGGCGGGCGCAGTGGGTGCTCGAGGCGCGCGAGAAGGGCAGCTTGTAGGGGCAACCGATGCAGTGGGAATCGCTCGAACATTTCCTGGCGATGGGCGGCTACGGTTTCTTCGTCTGGGGCTCGTACGGAGTGACGCTGGCGGTGATCGCGGCTGAAATCTGGGCCCTGCGGCTGCGGCGCCGGGCGGCGCTGCGGCAGGTTCGCGCCGCCTCCGCACCGAGGAGGGCGTCATGAAGTCGCGACACAAACGGATGCTGCTGATCGTCGGCGGCCTGGCGGCGCTGGGCATCGCCTCGGCGCTGATCCTGTCGGCATTCCGCGAGAACCTGGTGTTCTTCTTCTCGCCGTCGGACGTGGTGGCGCAGAAGGCGCCGCGCGACCGCGCCTTCCGCGTCGGCGGCGTGGTCGAGGAGGGCAGCGTCCGGCGCGACGGCGTGCTGGTCAGCTTCCGGGTGACCGACACGGCGCAGACGATCCCGGTCGTCTACCAGGGCATCCTTCCGGATCTGTTCCGCGAGGGCAAGGGCGTGGTGGCGCAGGGCAAGCTCGGCGCCGACGGCGTCTTCCGCGCCAGCGAGGTGCTGGCCAAGCACGACGAGAACTACATGCCGCCGGAGGCGGCGCACGCGGTCGAGCAGGCGCAGAAGGCCGGCAAGACGCTGCAGATGCCGGCCGGGCACGGCAGGCAGGACTGAGCCGCGGCCGGAGCGAACGCAGGGCGGGCACCCGAAGCCGAACACCGGTCGTTGACTGACCCTATTGACCCGGCGGCCTTGCCGATCGAGCCGCCGCCGCGGGTCTTCTCCCACGAGAGCAACCCATGATCCCCGAACTCGGTCACTTCGCGCTGATCCTCGCCCTGCTGCTGGCACTTGCCCAGGGCACGCTGCCGATTGTCGGCGCGCACAAGGGCGTGGCCGAGTGGATGGCGCTGGCCCGTCCGGCGGCGCAGGCGCAGTTCGCCTTCGTGCTGTTCGCGTGGCTGTGCCTGGTGGCGTCGTTCGTCGCCGACGACTTCTCGGTGATCAACGTGGCGCAGAACGGCAACACGCTGCTGCCGCTGCCTTACAAGATCGCCGCCTCCTGGGGCTCGCACGAAGGCTCGCTGCTGCTGTGGGTGCTGATGCTCTCTGGCTGGGGCGTGGCGGTGGCCACCTTCTCGCGCCACCTGCCGCAGGAGATGGTGGCGCGGGTGCTCGGCGTCATGGGCCTGGTGGCGGTGGGCTTCATCCTGTTCATGCTCGCCACCTCCGATCCCTTCGACCGCATCTTCCCGCCGCCCGCCGAAGGCCGCGACCTGAACCCGCTGCTGCAGGACCCGGGCATGGTGATCCATCCACCGATGCTCTACATGGGTTACGTCGGCTTCTCGGTCGCCTTTGCCTTCTCGATCGCGGCCCTGCTCGGCGGCAGGATGGACGCCGCCTGGGCACGCTGGTCGCGGCCGTGGACGACGGTGGCGTGGTGCTTCCTCACGCTCGGCATCGCGCTCGGTTCGTGGTGGGCGTACTACGAGCTCGGCTGGGGCGGCTGGTGGTTCTGGGATCCGGTCGAGAACGCCTCCTTCATGCCGTGGCTGGTCGGCACCGCCCTGATCCACTCGCTGGCGGTGACCGAAAAGCGCGGCACCTTCAAGGCCTGGACGGTGCTGCTGGCGATCTTCGCCTTCTCGCTGTCGCTGCTCGGCACCTTCCTCGTG
>CAYLZU010000391.1:0-3196 GCA_964388005.1 uncultured Burkholderiaceae bacterium | reverse complement strand
GACGCTGCAGGCGATGCACAACACCGAGGGCATCCTGCGCGAGATGGCGCGGGTGGGCCAGCAGGGCATCGTCAGCTTCCCCAACTTCGGCCACTGGAAGCACCTGGTCGCACTCGCCGGCGGCCACATGCCGGTGTCGCCGCAGATGCCCTATCAGTGGTACGACACGCCGAACATCCACCTGTGCACGCCGAAGGACTTCGAGATCCTCGCCGCCAGGCTCGGCTTCGCCATCACCGGCCGGGCGCTGCTGGCGAACAACAGGACGGTCGACTGGGCGCCCAACCTGCGGGCGACGCTGGCGGTATATCGCTTCGAGGGGAGATGAGACGATGACGGGCGAGGAACTGCGTTCGCGGCTGGTCCGCAACGTCGACGAGGCCGAACTCGACACCGCGGTCCGCGCGCCGCTGTACGACGGCGGCCGCAGCGGCAGCGTCATCGGGCCGCGGGTGAAGGCGACCGCGGCGCGCAAGCTCGGCGCCGGCGTCGATATCGTGCCGCCGGGCAAACGGGCCTGCCCGTACCACTTCCACTACGCGCAGGAGGAGATGTTCGTGATCCTCGAAGGCAGCGGCACGCTGCGGGTGGCGGGCGAGATGATTCCGATCCGCGCCGGCGACGTGATCGGCATTCCGCCGGGGCCGGAGTATCCGCACCAGATCATCAACACCTCGGAGGCGCCGCTGAAGTACCTGTCGATCAGCACGCAGGAGGTGCCGGAGATCTGCGAGTACCCGGATTCGGGCAAGTACCTCGCCTACACGCCCGAGAAGGGCCCGCTGCTCGACCGCGGCCGCATGCACCGGCCCGATTCCGATCTCGACTACTGGGACGGCGAGCCGTAGTCGCCTGCTGCCTGCGGCGGCGATGCCGGCTGCGCCCGCGCCGCCAGCCACACCAGCAGCAGCACCGGCAGCCCGAGCAGCGCCGTGCCGATGAAGAAGCTGACGTAGCCGAACTGATCCACCGCCCAGCCGGACCAGCCGGCGATGTATTTCGGCAGCAGCAGCATTACCGAGGAGAACAGCGCGTACTGCGTCGCCGAGTAGGCGACATTGGTGAGTCCCGACAGATAGGCGACGAAGGCGCTGGAGGCGATGCCGGCCGACAGGTTGTCGGCCGAGATGGCGAAGATCAGAAAGCCGAGGTCGTGGCCGCGCGTGGCCAGCCAGGCGAACAGGAGATTGGTCGCGGCCGAGAGGACGGCGCCGGCGAAGAGCGTCCTGGGCACGCCGAAACGCAGGCTCAGCACGCCGCCGATGAAGGCGCCGGCGAGCGTCATCACCACGCCGTAGACCTTCGACACCGCCGCGACCTCGTCCTTGGAAAAGCCCATGTCGCGGTAGAACGGGTTGGCCATCACCCCCATCACCACGTCGCTCATCCGGTAGGTGGCGATCAGCGCCAGCAGCAGCACCGCATGCCAGCGGTAGCGGCGGACGAAGTCGGCGAAGGGGCTCACCACCGCGCCGTTGAGCCACGCCGCCAGCCGTTGCAGCGCGCTGCCCTCGCGCGGCGGCGGCGGCACCTCGACCCGAGGCTCCGGCGCCAGCAGGGTGGCAACGACGCCGACCGCCATCGACGCCGCCATCACCAGGTAGGCGATGGTCCACGGCGCGAAGTGGTACTCCGCTTCGCTCGGGTCGAAGCGGGCGGCGATGGCGAGCGCGCCGGCACCGGCCCAGATCATCGCCAACCGGTAGCCGGTCTGGTAGGCGGCGGCGAGCGCCGCCTGCTTCTCGACCGCGGCCGACTCGATCCGGTAGGCGTCGAGCGCGATGTCCTGGGTGGCGGAGGCGAACGCGGTGGCGAGCGCGAAGACGACCAGCAGCCGCAGATGCAGCGCGGGGTCGGTCAGCGCCATGCCGACGAGGCAGGCGGCGATCACGACCTGCGAGGCGAGCAGCCAGCTTCGCCGCCGGCCGAGGGTCCTGCCAAGCCACGGCAGCGGCAGCCGGTCCACCAGCGGCGCCCAGGCCCACTTGAACGCATAGGCGAGCGCCACCCAGCTGATGAAGCCGATGGTGGTGCGGTCCACGCCGGCCTCGCGCAGCCAGAAGCTGAGCGTGCCGAACACCAGCAGCAGCGGCAGCCCGGCCGAGAAGCCGAGGAACAGCATGCGCACCACGGCCGGCTCGCGGTAGACGGCCAGCGCCCGCAGCCATGCCGCCGGCCCGCGGGCGCGTTGCGGTTCGGCGTCGGACGGTGCGGGCGTGGCGGTCACGGCATGGCTTCGACTGCCGGTTCAGTGTAGCGGCGAGGGGGTTTCCCCGAGGACGCGGCCGCGTTCCTGCCCGCTTGTGTTGCCCGCGGATGGACCCACGTCGGGGCGTGGCAGGATCGCCGCCGCTATGCTCGCCGTGCCTTCGCCAACCGCATCGATGCGCCCGCTGCTCGCTTCGCTCCTCCTGTCGCTGTGTCTGGCGATGCCGGCTGCCGCCTCGGCGCAGGCGGCCGAACCCGGCGTGCAGGTGCGCAAGCGGAAGCTGATGGTGGTGCCGGAATCGACGGTCAACCGCACCGCCGAACAGCAGTATGTGCAGATGAAGCAGCAGGCGGCTTCTCGCGGCCTGCTCAACCGCGACGCGCCGCAGGTCCAGCGGGTGCGCGCCATCGCGCAGAAGCTGATTGCGCACGGTCGCCGGTTCAACCCGGAGTCCGGCAACTGGACCTGGGAAGTCAACGTGATCGACTCGCCGGCGATCAATGCCTTCTGCATGCCGGGCGGCAAGATCATGGTCTTCCGCGGCATCATCGAAAAGCTGCAGCTCGGCGACGACGAGCTCGCCGCCGTGATCGGCCACGAGATCGCCCATGCGCTGCTGCAGCACGGCCGGGCGCGGATGAGCGAGGCGGTGCTGAAAAACGTCGGGGTCAACCTGGCGGCGCTGTACTTCGGCCTCGGCGACCTCGGCGCCGCCGCGCTGGCGCAGGCGGCGCAGCTGGCGATCACGCTGCCGTACTCGCGCGGCCACGAGACCGACGCCGACCTGGTCGGCATCGAACTCGCCGCCCGCGCCGGTTACGACCCGCGCGCGGCGGTGACCCTGTGGCGCAAGATGGCCGCTGCCAGCCAGGGCCAGCCGCCGCAGTTCCTGTCCACCCATCCGGGGCACGCCGACCGCATCCGCGAGATCGAGGCCAACCTGCCCAAGGTGATGCCGCTGTACGAGAAGGCGCGTGGCCGGTGACG
>CAYLZU010000390.1:0-3200 GCA_964388005.1 uncultured Burkholderiaceae bacterium | reverse complement strand
TTCGAGAACATCGGCGTCGTGCAGGAGGGCATGGAGACGATCGCCGTGCCGCACGCGCTGGTCGACTCGCCGCAGGCGAAGCCGCTCGTCGTCAGCCGCGGCGCGATCGAGTTCGACCGCGTGCGCTTCGGCTACGGCCAGCTCGCGCGCGGCGGCCGCGCCGTGCTCGACGACCTCACGCTCACCGTCGCCCCCGGCGAGCGCGTCGGCCTGGTCGGCCGCTCCGGCGCCGGCAAGTCGACGCTGGTGAGCCTGCTGCTGCGCTTTCACGACGTCGAAGGCGGCGCGATCCGCATCGACGGCCAGGACATCCGCGAGGTGACGCAGGAGAGCCTGCGCGGCGCCATCGGCGTCGTGACGCAGGACACCTCGATGCTGCACCGGTCGATCGCCGCCAACATCCGCTACGGCCGCCCGCAGGCCACCGACGCCGAGGTCGAGGCCGCGGCGCGGCGCGCGCACGCGCACGAGTTCATCGTCGGCCTGCGCGACTGGAAGGACCGCACCGGCTACGCCGCGCACGCCGGCGAGCGCGGCGTGAAACTGTCCGGCGGGCAGCGGCAGCGGGTGGCGCTTGCCCGCGTGATCCTGAAGGACGCGCCGATCCTGGTGCTCGACGAGGCCACCAGCGCGCTCGACAGCGAGATCGAGGCCGCGATCCAGGAGCAGCTCGAGTCGCTGATGACCGGCAAGACGGTGATCGCCATCGCCCACCGGCTGTCCACCATCGCCCGCATGGACCGGCTGGTGGTGATGGACGGTGGTCGCATCGTCGAAGAGGGGACGCACGAGCAGCTGCTCGCCGCCGGCGGCCACTACGCGCAGCTGTGGAAGCGGCAGTCGGGCGGCTTCCTCGGGCTCGACGAGGCGGAGGTGCCGGCGCTGGAGGACGAGCCGGAAGTGCTCGACGAGGCCGGCGACATGGTGACCGGCGACGAGGCGCACGCCGCCGCCGGCCCGGTGGCACGCTGACGCACGCACGAGGGCGATCGGCGTGGATCTGGTTCGACCGACACTCGAACACCTGCCGAGCTATGTGGCGGCGCTGCGCTCCGGCTGGTCGGCGGACAACGTCCGCGGGGCCGCCGCGGCGCAGGACGAATTGCGGCGCATCGAGGCCGACCCCGAGCGCTTTCTCGAAGGACTTGACGACCCCGACGCACGCGCCGGGCCGGTCACGCTGCCCGACGGCTCGCAGGTGGCCCGGCTGCCCGGCTTTGTCAGGTGGATGTGGGACGGCGAGTTCTGCGGCTCGATCGGCCTGCGTTGGGTCAACGGCACCGAGGACCTGCCGCCGCACGTGCTCGGCCACATCGGTTACGCGGTGGTGCCGTGGAAGCGCGGCCGAGGCTACGCGACGCAGGCGCTGAGGGCGATCTGCGCCGAGGCGCGCGCCCGCGGCCTGCGCTGGGTGACGCTGACCACCGACGCCGACAACCTCGTCTCGCAGCGCGTGATCGCCATCGCCGGCGGCGTGCTGGTCGAGCGCTTCGTCAAGCCGGCGGCTTTCGGGGGCAAGGACGGGCTGCGGTACCGGATCGACCTGGCGCCGTCGTAGCGCCGACCCCGGGTCAGAACAGCCGGCCGATCAGGAACACCAGCGCCGTCATCAGCACGGTGCTGGCGAACGGAAACGAGTACTGGCGGCCGCCGAGGCGGAAGTTGACGTCGCCCGGCAGCCTGCCGATGCCGAGCTTGCGCAGCCACGGCTGCAGCGCCGTCAGCACCACCAGGGCGATGAACATCGTCAGCAGCCAGCGCATGGTCGGACCCGCGGCTACAGCGTATGCGTGCGGTCGCCGCGGGCAAAACCCGCAAGCGGCGCCTCGAGGCCGCGGCCGACCGCCAGCACCTTAACCAGTTCGCCCATCTCCGCCTCGGAGATCAGCCGGTGCGCGGCATTGGCCGACTGCGGCGTCCGGCTTGCCTGCAGCAGTTCCAGCAGGCCGCAGTTGATCAGGAAGTGCGCCTGGCTGGTGTAGCCGAGGATGTCGAGGCCGCCCTCCCGTGCTGCCTGGGCCATCGCCGAGAAGTCGACATGCGCGGTGATGTCGGAAAGCCCCGGCAGCCACAGCGGGTCGGCGTGGGCATGGTGCCGGTAGTGGCACATCAGCGTACCCATGATCCGCTGCGGGTGGTAGTACTCGCGGCGCGGAAAGCCGTAGTCGATCGCGAGCAGCGCGCCGCGCGCCAGCCAACGTCGCGCCGAACGCATCCAGCCGCGGGCGACGAGGCCCAGTTCCGAGCCGTACCCCGCGGGCAGACGGCCGGCCTCGGCCTCGATCTCGGCCACTGCCGCGGCCAGGGCGGCATCGGCGGGCCGCGACCCGAACGCCAGCGCCCCGTCGCGCAGCGTCACCACGCGCTCCGCGACTTCGCCTTCGCCGCGCGCGAACAGCCGCACCGGCATCACGTCGAGCACCTCGTTGGCGATGATCACGCCCGAAATTCCTTCCGGCGGCGCGTCGAGCCAGCGCACGCGCGAATCGGCGATCGCCTCGCGCTGCCGCTGGCGCAGGTCGGGTGACAGTTCGACGATGTCGTAGCGCGCGACATCGATGCCCTGCGCATCGAGGGCCGCCAGCAGGTCGCAAGCCAGCCGCCCGCTGCCGGCGCCGAACTCGAGCACGTGCGGCGCCGTCTGCCGCAGCACCTGCGCCACCTGGGTGGCCAGCGCCCGCGCGAACAGCGGCGAGATCTCCGGCGCGGTGACGAAGTCGCCGCCCGTACCGGCGGTTCCGAACTTGCGCGCGCCGGCGGCGTAGTAGCCGAGCCCGGGCGCGTACAGCGCCAGTTCCATGTAGCGATCGAAGCCGATCGCGCCGCCGGCCGCCGCGATCTCGCCGCCGATCAGCGCCACGACGCGATCGCTGTGCGCGCGCGCCGGCGGCGGCGGTTCGGGCATCGAGGAGCGGGAGCGCGGCATGGGCGCGGCGATGCTACCGGTAAACTTCGCCGCCCCATGGAAGCGAACCGACACGGCGTGGCGCTGGTCACCGGCGGTGCAAAGCGCATCGGCCGCGCCATCGCGCTGGCGCTCGCCAAAGATGGCTGGGACATCGCCGTTCACTACGGCCGCTCGGCTGCGGAAGCAGCCGACACCGTGCGGGCGCTCGCGGCGCTCGGCCCCCGCGCCGCGGCGTTCGACAGCGATCTCGCCGATCCGGCCGCCCGGCGCGGGCAGCCTGGGCGCTGCGCGA
>CAYLZU010000389.1:0-3212 GCA_964388005.1 uncultured Burkholderiaceae bacterium | reverse complement strand
GGCCCGGCGCCGTGTACGACAGCGACTCGTCGGCATCGAGCAGGGACTCCGGGTCGATCGAGTCCGACACCGATTCGGCGAGCACCTCGCGGTCGTCGCGCAGCCGGCTCGCCGGCTCGGGCGGGTGCGGCGGCCGCCGGTGCTGCGCGCGGCCGGGCGCCGCCAGCGGCGTCACGTCCTTCACCGCCTCGATGAACTCGCCGGCGGCGCGGTGCCGGCGCGCCTCCGCCGCTCGCCTCGCGGTTTCGTGCGCCTCGCGCTGGCGCGCCTGCTGCTCGAGCCTCTTGTGCAGTTCCTCGAGCGCGGCGAAGTGCTTGTGCCGCTCGGTCATCAGGCAGCCGTCGGGGCGGCGGCGGCCGGCGACTCGGCCTCCTGCGCCTCCAGCCAGCGCTGCGCGTCGAGCGCCGCCATGCAGCCGGTGCCGGCGCTGGTCACCGCCTGCCGGTAGACGTGGTCCTGCACGTCGCCCGCGGCGAACACGCCGGGCACGCTCGTCATCGTCGCCAGGCCCGCGAGGCCGCTGCGGGTGACGATGTAGCCGTTGGCCATCTCCAGCTTGCCGGCGAAGATCTCGGTGTTCGGCTGGTGGCCGATGGCGATGAAGCAGCCCTGAACCGCGAGCTCCGTCGCCGAGCCGTCCTGCCTGCTGCGGATGCGCACGCCGCTGACGCCCTTCTCGTCGCCGAGCACCTCGTCGAGTTCGTGCCAGAGGTGGAGCACGACCTTGCCCTCGGCCACCTTCCTCATCAGCTTGTCGACCAGGATCGCCTCGGCGCGGAAGCGGTCGCGGCGATGGATCAGGTGCACGGTGCGGGCGATGTTGGCGAGATACAGCGCCTCCTCGACCGCGGTGTTGCCGCCGCCGACCACGCAGACGTCCTGCTGGCGGTAGAAGAAACCGTCGCAGGTGGCGCAGCCGGACACGCCCTTGCCCATGAACGCCTGCTCCGACGGCAGGCCGAGGTACTTGGCGCTGGCGCCGGTGGCGATGACGAGCGCGTCGCAGGTGTACTCGCCCGAATCGCCCTTCAGCCGGAACGGCCGCCGCGACAGATCGACACTGTGGATGTGGTCGAACACGATCTCGGTGTCGAAGCGCTCGGCATGGCGCTGGAAGCGCGCCATCAGCTCGGGGCCCTGCACGCCGTCGGCGTCGGCGGGCCAGTTGTCGACGTCGGTGGTCGTCATCAGCTGGCCGCCCTGCGCCAGGCCGGTGATCAGCATCGGCTTGAGGTTCGCGCGCGCGGCGTAGACGGCGGCGGTGTAGCCGGCCGGTCCCGAGCCGAGGATCAGCAGGCGGGCATGCTTGGGGTGCGACATGGAATTGGCTCTGGCGGCGGAAGGAGCGGAAAGTATAGGTGCGGGTCGCACGGTGTCCGGGCGCGGGCGGCTGAACCCGGTGAGGCGGCGATCCGGTCCATACTGGCGCGCCTGCCCGCGAACGAGGAGCGGCGGGACGGCGCAACGGAGTCCGTGATGACGAGTACGCATCCTGGCGCGCGGCTGGCGGCGTTCGCCGCGCAGCTGCGCTTCGACGACATTCCGGCCGCGGTCGTGCGCCGCGCCGAAGATCTCATGCTCGACTGGCTGGCTTCGGCGCTGGCCGGAGCGAAGGCGCGGCAGGTGCTCGCGGTCGAGCGCTTCGCCCGCGCGATGGGGCCGGGCGACGGGCTGTCGCAGGTGCTCGTCGCGCGCCGCAACTCGTCGCCGTTGTTCGCGGCGATGGTCAATGCCGCCGCATCGCACGTGGTCGAGCAGGACGACGTGCACAACGGTGCGGTGTTCCATCCGGGCACGGTGGTGTTCCCGCCGGCGCTGGCGGCGGCGCAGGAGGTCGCGGCCCCCGGCCGCGAACTGCTTGCCGCCGTGGTGGCCGGCTACGAGGTCGGCATCCGCGTCGGCGAGTTCCTCGGCCGCTCGCACTACCGGATCTTCCACACCACCGGCACCGCCGGTGCGCTCGCGGCGGCGGCGGCCACGGGCCGCGTGCTGGCGCTGTCGCCGGAACAGATGGTCCACGCCTTCGGATCGGCCGGCACGCAGGCGGCCGGGCTGTGGGAGTTCCTGCGCGATGGCGCCGATTCGAAGCAGCTGCACACCGCGCACGCGTCCGCCGCCGGCCTGGCGGCCGCCTATCTGGCGCGCGACGGCTTCACCGGCGCCCAGCGCATCCTCGACGGCGCCCAGGGCATGGCCGCCGGCATGTCGCAGGACGCCGATCCGGCGCGGCTCACCGACCGGCTCGGCAGCCGCTGGGCGCTGGCCGAGACCTCGTTCAAGTACCACGCCTCCTGCCGGCACACGCACCCGGCCGCCGATGCGCTGCAGCAGGTGATGCGGCAGCACGGCCTCGCGGCGCAGTCGATCGCGCAGGTGGTGGCGCACGTGCACCAGGCCGCCATCGACGTGCTCGGACCGGTGCTCGAGCCGCGCACCGTGCATCAGTCGAAGTTCTCGATCGGCACCGTGCTGGCGCTGGTCGCGCTGCGCCAGTCGGCGAGCCTCGACGAGTTCGAAAGCGCGCTCGGCGATGGCGCCGTGGCCGCCTTCCGCGACAGGGTGACTATGCAACTCGACGCCGAGGTCGACGCCGCTTACCCGCGGCGCTGGATCGGCAAGGTGACGGTGATCACCAACGACGGCCGCACGCTCTGCGGCCGCGTCGACGAACCGAAGGGCGACCCCGGCAACACGCTGAGCCGCGCCGAGCTCGAAGACAAGGCGTATCGGCTGGCGGAGTTCGGCGGCGTGGCGACGCGCGCCGAGGTTGCGGCGGCGATCGGCCGCATCTGGGCCCTGGCGGACTCGCCGGCCGCGCCGCGCTTTCTTTCCTGAGCGCGGGGCCGGCCCACGGCCGCTCCCGCCGGCGCCTCCGGCCGCGCCAGGGCAAGCGGTTGCGCCTGCCTGATTCCGCTGCGCCAAGGGCGCCCGGCCTTCGAGCGGCGGCGAGAGGAACGCCCGATCAGCGGCCGCCGGCGGCGCCTACATCTGCTTGAACAGGTGGGTGTAGGAGTCGGAGACCTGCAGAGTCTCGCCGCGGCCCTTCAGCTTCAGCAGCATGCGGCCGCGGAAGTCGCGCGTCACGCCGGCCACGGCGCCGACATTGACCATCGTCGAGCGGTGGACCTGCCAGAACTGGTTGGGATCGAGCTCCTCGGCCAGTTCCTTCAGCGGCTTGCGGATCAGCGCTTCGCCGTCGGCGGTGACCACGC
>CAYLZU010000388.1:0-3214 GCA_964388005.1 uncultured Burkholderiaceae bacterium | reverse complement strand
CTGCGCGGCGCAGGACCTGACGCCGTCGCAGGTGGTGCGGCAGCTGATCCGCGAGTACATCATCGAGCACGCCGGCAACCGGCCGTTGCCGGCCTGGCTGCTCGCCGCCTCGCGCAGAAAGCCCGGCCGCTAGCCGACGGAGCACGCAGTGGCGGCACCAACGGACTGGCTGGCGATCGACTGGATCCTGGCGGCGATCGCCGTCTGGGTCGTCCTCGGCGTCGTCGGCATCGCGCGGCTGCACGATTTCTTCACCGTGGCGCGGGTGCTGTTCCCGCTCGGCGCGCTGGCCAGCCTGCTGGCGGCGGTCGCGGCGGCGTTCTCGCTCGGCGCCGGCCCGCAGACCGCGGTGCTGCCGCTCGGCCTGCCGGGGCTGCCGTTTCACCTGCGGCTCGATGCGCTGTCGGCCTTCTTCCTGCTGCTGCTCGGGGCAGCGACGGCGGGCGTGTCGGCCTTCGCCGCCGGTTACTTCCGCAAAGGGGAAGGCACGCCACCCGGGCTGCTGTGCCTGCTCTACCACCTGTTCCTCGCCGGCATGGCCATGGTCCTGCTCGCCGACGACGCCTATGCCTTCATGGTGATGTGGGAGCTGATGGCGCTGGCGTCGTTCTTCCTTGTCACCGCCAACCACACGATTCCCGCCATCCGCCGCGCCGGCTACCTGTACCTGCTGGTGGCGCACATCGGCGCGCTGGCGATCCTCCTGTGCTTCGGCGTACTGCAGGCGAACACCGGCGACTACACCTTCGACAACATGCGGGCGCAGGCGCTGACGCCGTTCTGGGCTTCGGTGGCGTTCCTGCTCGCGTTCTTCGGCTTCGGCGCCAAGGCCGGCATCCTGCCGCTGCACATCTGGCTGCCGGAGGCGCACCCGGCGGCGCCGTCGCCGGTGTCGGCGTTGATGAGCGGCGTGATGCTGAAGACGGCGATCTACGGCTGGCTGCGCATCGGCTTCGAGATCCTGCCGGCGCAGTTCGCCTGGTGGGGCGTGCTGGCGCTGGCGGTGGGGCTGGCCACCGCCCTGTTCGGCGTCGTGTTCGCCGCCGTGCAGAGCGACATGAAGCGGCTGCTCGCCTATTCGTCGATCGAGAACATCGGCCTGCTGGCGGTGGCCTTCGGCCTGGCGCTGCTCTTTGCCGGCTATGGACTGCCAGCGCTGGCGGCACTCGCCCTGACCGCGCTGCTGTACCACGCGCTGAACCACGCATTCTTCAAAAGTCTGCTCTTCCTCGGCACCGGCGCCGTGCTGCACGCCACCGGCGAGCGCAACCTCGGCAAGCTGGGCGGGCTGCTGCGCTTCATGCCGTGGGTCGGCTGGCTGGCGCTGGTCGGCAGCCTGGCGGCGGCCGGGCTGCCGCCGCTGAACGGCTTCGTGTCCGAGTGGCTGCTGCTGCAGAGCTTCCTGTTCACGCTCGGGCTGCCGGGGACCTTCGTCAACAACCTCGTGCCGGTGGTCGCCGCCGGGGTGGCGCTGGTGGCGGCGCTCGGCGGCTACGTGATGGTCAAGTTCTTCGGCGTGATCTTCCTCGGCCAGCCGCGCGAGCCGAGGCTCGCCTCGTCGCATGACGCCGCGCTCTGGGAGCGCACCGGCCTCCTGTGGCTGGCGGCGGGCTGTGTCCTGCTCGGGCTGCTGCCGGTGCAGGTGATCGCGCTGATCGATCCGGTGACGCGCGTGCTGGTCGGCGACGGCATCGGCCCGCAGGTGGCGTTGCACGGGCCGCTGTTCCTGGCCGCCGTCGACGCGCAGCGGGCGAGCTACAGCCCGCTGCTGTTCCTGCTGCTGGTGGCGGCGAGCTTCGGGCTCGCCTTCGTGCTGGTGCGGCGGCTGTATCACGGCAAGCTGCGCCGCGCCGCGCCGTGGGACTGCGGCTACCCGCTGCTCAACGCGCGGATGCAGGACACGGCGGAGGGATTCGGCCAGCCGATCCGCCAGGTGTTCGAGCCGTTCTTCCGCATCGACCGACATCTTCCGAGCCCGTTCGACCGCCGGCCGGAGTACCGCATGGAGGCCACCGATCACCTCTGGCACTGGATCTATCTGCCGGTGGCGCGCGCGGCGGAAGCCGCCTCGCGCCTGGTCGGCCTGCTGCAGCAGGGGCGCATCGCCACCTACCTGATGTTCAGCTTCGTCACCCTGCTGGTGATGCTGCTGCTGGTGTTCAGATGACCCTCACCGGCTTCATCGCGCAACTGCTGGCGGTGCTGATCGCCGTGGCCGGCGCGCCGCTGCTCACCGGCTGGATCAACCAGTGCCGCGCCTGGCTACAGAACCGCAGCGCGCCGCCGCTGTGGCTGCCGTACCGCACGCTGCACAAGCTGTTCTGGAAGGAATCGGTGATCGCCGAGAACGCCAGCCCCCTGTTCCGCGGCGCGCCGTACATCGTCTTTGGCAGCATGGTGCTCGCCTGCGCGATCGTGCCGAGCCTGTCGACCGACCTGCCGCTGGCGCCGGCGGCCGACGCCATCGCGCTGGTGGGGCTGTTCGCGCTGGCGCGGGTGTTCATCTCGCTGGCGGCGATGGACATCGGCACCGCCTTCGGCACCCTCGGCGCGCGGCGCGAGATGCTGATCGGGTTCCTCGCCGAACCGGCGCTGCTGATGGTGCTGTTCACCGCCGCGTTCCTGACCGGCACCACCTCGCTCGCCAACATCGTCGAGACCATTGCCGGGCAGGAATTCGCCATCTACCCGAGCCTGGCCTTCGCCGGCGTCGCCTTCACCATGGTGTCGCTGGCGGAGAACGCCCGCGTGCCGGTCGACAACCCGGCCACCCATCTCGAGCTGACGATGATCCACGAGGCGATGATCCTCGAGTACTCGGGCCGCCACCTGGCGCTGATGGAATGGGCGGCCAGCCTGAAGCTGTTCGCGTATTCGACGATCGGCCTGGCGATCTTCTTTCCCTGGGGCATCGCCCAGGTGCACGAGCCGGTCGGCATGCTGCTGGCGCTGCCGGCGCTGGTGGTCAAGCTCGCCATCGGCGGCGCGGCGCTGGCCGTGATCGAAACGGCGTCGGCCAAGATGCGCATCTTCCGCGTGCCCGAGTTCCTGGCCGGCGCCTTCCTCCTGGCGGTGATCGGCATCCTCGTGCACTTCCTGCTCGGCGCGTGAACTCCGATGCCGAGCCTGGTGACGCAACTGATCAACCTGTTCGCGGCGGTCCTGCTGCTGCTGTCGTTCGGCCTGCTGGCGCAGCGGCGCGTGCTGTCGCTGA
>CAYLZU010000387.1:380-3223 GCA_964388005.1 uncultured Burkholderiaceae bacterium | reverse complement strand
GGCGCAACGCCGCGACCTAGGCAGGTCGCCCGCGCCGCACCGACCGCGCAGGGCTCACTGCGGCAGGCGGATTCCAGCAAGCGGGACGACCTCGACCTTGGCCGCCAGCGGATAAGGCTCGGCGACCGGCGCCACGACGTAAGCGCGCTCGACGCCAAGATCCTCCAGTGCCTGCCAGAAGCCCCTGGTCGGCTGCGGCGACAGCGAGAACTTCACCTCGACGCCGAAGCGCCGCCGCCCGATCTCGATCACCGCGTCGAGTTCGGCCCCGGCTGCAGTGCGGTAGAAGGAGAGCGTGGCGGCCGGAGGCAGCATCGCCGCCAACTGCTCGATGACGAAGCCTTCCCACGATGCACCGGCGATCGGATGACCCTGCAACGCATCGATGCTGTCGATGCCGAGCAGCGCATGCAGCAGGCCACTGTCGCGCACATAGATTCTCGGCGACTTGACCAGCCGCTTGCCGACGTTGGCGTGCAGCGGTTCGAGCCGGCGCACCATCATCGCGTCGATCAGCAGCCCCAGGTAGCGCGTCGCCGTGGAGTGCGATGCGCCGCCGAGCGAGCGGCCAAGTTGCGAGGCGTTGAACACCTGCCCCTGCAGGTGCGCCAGCATGCGCCAGAAGCGGTGCAGCGCATCGGCCGGGACGTTGACGCCGAAGCTGCGCAGGTCGCGCTGCAGGAAGGTCTGGATGAAGTCCTGCCGCCAGGCGTGGGACTGGTCGTCGCCGGCCGCCAGCGTCGAAGGCGGAAACCCGCCGCGATGCCACAGCCGTTGCAGGGCACCGCGGTCTGTCGCCGTCTCCGGCACTTCGGCCGCCAGAAGCGGCGTCAGTTCGACCTGGCCGATGCGGCCCGCCAGCGACTCCGCCCGCTGCCGCAGCAGGTCGCCGGCGGCCGAGCCGAGCAGCAGGAAGCGCCCGGGCCGTCGCGCGGCATCGATCTCCGGGCGCAGGTGGGTGAACAGTTCGGGCAAGAACTGGACCTCGTCGATCACCACCAGCGCGTCGCGGTGGCGGGAGAAGAACAGTTCCGGCTCGCCCAGCCGGGCCCTGTCGCCGGCGCGCTCGAGGTCGAGGAACACCGTGCCCGGCCGCCGCGCGGCGAGCAGCCGGGCAAGCGTGGTCTTGCCGGACTGGCGCGGGCCGAGCAGCAGCACCGCCGGGTTCCAGGCCAGCCGCTGCTCAAGGGCCGCCAGTGCATGACGTTCAATCATCTTTGCATTTTGATCGGCTGTCGATCAAATTGCAATGATCAGTACGGCCCCGGCTTCGCCATCCCGGCACCGTGACGCGCCCAGCCGGCAGTCCGCTCATGATCGCCGCCGACACCCCGCTGACCATCGCCGACCTCGCCCGAGCGGGCAAACGGCAGGCCGCGATCGCGCTGGCCGCCGAGCGGCTGTCCGCGCCGGCTCCGGACGCAGCCGCCGAACCTGCCCCAGTCGACGCCCGCGCCGACTGCCTGATCGCGCAGGACCAGCTCGCTGGCATGGCCGCGGACCGCGACGAGCGCCTGGACACGGGAATATGCGCCGGCATCGGCCGGCCCCACCGCGCCGCGGCGCCGATGGCAGCGTCGGCTGAAGCGAGGCTAAGCCATGTCCAGTGACGCCCTGACCCGCATCGCCGCCGCGGCGCAGGCCGGGCAGCACGAGCAGGCGGCGGCGCTGGCCACCGAGGCGCTGGCGACGGCGACCGATGCCGGGACGCGGATGGCGCTGCTCGAAGCGCGCCTCGATAGTCTCGTGGCGCTTGCCGAGACCGCCCGCGCGCGGGCCGACGGCGGCGAGATGCTCGCCATCGCCGAAGAGTCGGGTTCACCGAAGCTGCTCGCACAGGCGCACAACTGCCGTTCGCAGCTGGCCGCGCGCACCGGACTCGGCGCTGCCGCACTCGAGGCCGCGCAGGCAGCGCTGGCCGCCGCGCGCACCAGCGGCGACGCCGGCCTCGTTGCGATGGCGCTGCTGCGCCTTGCCGGGGCGAGCCTGGTGCTGAGAGACAACGACGCGGCGCTGGCCTCGGCCGAGGAGGCGGCGCGCCTGTTCGAGGCGGGCGGCGACCGGCGACAGCTCGGCCGCGCGCTGCGGATCGTCGCCGCGGTCCGGCTCGCCGCGGAACTGAACGAGGAGAACCTCGCCATCGGCCGGCGGGCGCTGGCGCTAGCGCGCGAGACCGCAGATCGCTTCGGCGAGGGTTCGGCGCTGAATGCGCTGAGCAGCGGCCACCCCGACCTCGCCGAACGTCTGCGCGGTCTCAAAGCCGCACTGCGCGCCTTCGAGGCCGCCGGCGACCAGCTCGGCCAGGCCAACATGTACAACAACCTGACGCTCCTCTACGGCCGGCTGGGACTCGACCGACTGGCGCGACGGACGATCCAGCGCTGCAATGACATCAAGGGCCGGGCGCTGCGGCCGGCCGAGCAGGTCAACGGCCTCGGCATCCTGGCGGCGATTGAGAACCGGCTCGGCCACACCGAAGCCGCCGACGCGGCGCTGGCGCAGATGCGCGCCCGCCACGCCGAGGATCCGACGCCGTTCAACGACGGCTTCGACACGTGGGTCGCCGCCGAGATCGCCATGGACCGCGGCAACCACCTCGCCGCACGGGCCGCGTTCGAGACCCTGCGCGACGATCCGACCTTCGGCCGCGGCTGGGCGCAGCCGTTCCTGCTCTGCGCCCTGTCCGAGTGCCACCTTGTCCTGGGCGACCTGCAGGCCGCACTGCGCGACGCGAATGAGATGGCGGCCGTAATGCGTGCCCGCAAGGGCGCCGAAGGCGGCGGCATCCGCTCGTTCGCGCATCGCCACTGGATCCACGCGCGCGCACTGGCGGCCAGCGGGCG
>CAYLZU010000387.1:0-370 GCA_964388005.1 uncultured Burkholderiaceae bacterium | reverse complement strand
CTGGTCGCCGGAATCGCCAGCCTGACCGACGAAGGACTGCGCCGCAGCTACCTGCACGCGCCGGGGGCGCACGCGCAGCTCGTGCGTGCCTGGGTCGGGCACGGGCGCGAACGGCGGCTGCCGCGCCGGCAGTTCACGGCCCACCTAGCGGCGCCGGCCGACCTGCGCGAGCCGATCGAGCGGCTGGTCGACACCGGGCTGCGGCTGAACGCGCTGCGCGACGAAGCGGCCCTGCACGAATTCCTGGTCGACGAGGTGACCGAACTCTTCGGCGCCCAGCGCGTGCTGCTGGTGCTGCAGCGGGGCGGCGAATGGGCGATTGCCGGCGCATCCCTGCCGCGCGGCGAGGACGCAGGCGCGCTGCTCGCCG
>CAYLZU010000386.1:0-3254 GCA_964388005.1 uncultured Burkholderiaceae bacterium | reverse complement strand
GCGCCAGCGCGAAGATGTGCCGCGGCGGCTCGTCGAAGTTGGCCTCGGGCGAGGCGTCGGCCGTCTCGCGCACGCGTTCGATGAACGCCGCGTTGCGCGCTTCGATCGCTTGCCGCGTCGATTCGTCCAGCCGCCGTCCCAGCGCCAGCAGCGGATCGCGGCGGCGGATGCCGTCGAGTTCGCTGCCGTCGCGCAGGTCGTCGCCTTTGCTGTGCGGCCCCATGCGGCGCGTGTCGAGCACCAGAAAGCCGGGCCGCCGCGACGCGCGCACGGCGGCGACGGCCTCGGCCACCCTGGCGACGAATTCCGGCTCGTCGTCCGCGTAACGCCAGGTCGGCAGGCCGAAGGCGGCGCCGCGCGCCTCGATGCTGCCGGCGATGGTCTCGCGGGTGTCGGTCGTCTGCGCGATGCCGTTGTTCTCCACCACCACCAGCAGCGGCGCCTGCCACACCGAGGCGAGGTTCATGCTCTCGTACAGCAGGCCCTGGCCCAGCGTGCCGTCGCCGACGATCGTCGCCACCAGCGCGCCGCTGCCCTTCAGCTTCGCGGCCAGCGCCAGCCCGGCGCCGATGCCGGTCATGCCGCCCTGCACGCCGTTGCTGTGGAAGTGGCCGTAGGCCAGGTGCTGGCTGCCGCCGCGGCCGCGGCACACGCCGGCTTCGCGGCCCATGATCTCCGCTACCAGGCCGACGAAGTCGCCCGAGTAGGTGAGAAAGTGGCCATGGTTGCGGTGGTTCGACAGCACCGCGTCGCCGGGGTGATCGAGCGCCCGCACCACGGCCATCGCCGCCAGCTCCTGCCCGAGGCAGGTATGCGTGGTGCCCGAGACCAGCCCGCGCGAAAACTGGTCGAGGATCAGTTGCTCGGCGAGCCGGATCATGTGACCCCAGGCGAAGAGATCCTCGGCGCCGAGGCCGATCAGCGGTTTGCCGCTGGCAGCGCGATCGAAACCCGGCAGCGGCAGCGGCACGGCGCGTCGGCGGGCTGCGGCGGCGAAAGAGACGGCGTCCGGGCTGTTCATGGCATGCGGATGGGGGATTGCCGGCGGCGGCGCACCGAACGCCGAGCAGATCCCGGATTGTCCAACAGCGCCGAGTCGCCTGCGCCGGCTCCCGTCGCGGCGGGGCCGCGGCGCTGCATTACATTCGTGGCTCCCGACCTGTCCGGCCGCCGCCGATGGCACTTCCGAGCCTGCATCCGATCCGCGACGACGACCTGCCCGAGTTCTGCCGCTTTCTTACCGAACACCTGAGCGCCGAACGGACTCCGGAAGCGTGGGCACAGGCCTTCCTGCAGGACTGGTGCCCGGACAAGCCCAACAACGGCTTTCTGCTGCGCCACGAGGGCCGCATCGTCGGCGGCATCGGCGCCATCTACGCGCAGCGGCTGGTGCGCGGCCGGCCCGAGCGGTTCTGCAACATCACCAGCTGGTGCGTGCTGGACGAGTTCCGCACCCAGAGCGGGCGCCTGGCGATGGCGGTCGTGTCCCAGCCGGGATTTCACTTCACCGACCTCACGCCGACCGAGGTCGTTTCCAGGACGTTGCAGTTCTTCAAGTTCAAGCCGATGAACGAGCGCCACGCGGTGTGGCCGAATGTGCCGTGGCCCTTCGCGCGGCTGGCAGGAGTGCGCGTGATCGCCGACCCCGACCGCATCGGCGACGTGCTCGCGCCCGAGGATGCGCGGGTCTTCCGCGATCATCGCCCCTTTCCCTGGCTCGGTCATCTCGCCGTCGGCCGACCCGGTGCATGGTGCCACATCGTCTGGCGGCGGACGCGTCTGAAAGATGTAGCCGGAGGGATGATTCTGTCCTTCAGCGATCCGGACATGTTCCTGCGCTACCGTTGGGCGGTCGGCAGCCACCTCCTGCTGCGGCACGGATTGCCGTTCACGCGGGTCGAGTCGAGGCTGCTGCCGCGCGTGCCGCGGCCGGCGTTGGAGCTGGCCGGCTACCGCAACAAGGTCTTCCGCAGCGACACCCTGACCGAGGCCGACATCAGCAACCTGTACTCCGAAATCGTCGCGCTCGACTTTCCATGACCGGCCACCGTGCAGCAGCAACATGACGCGCATCCGGCGGCGTCGGCGCCGCTTCGGCGGCAGCTCATCCGCCTGCCGGCCGACACTCGGCCGATCCTGTCGGTGGTGATCCACACCGAGGAGGAGTTCGACTGGAGCAAGCCGCACGACCGCGGCGCGACCACCGTCGAGCACATGCGGCACATCGGCCGCGCGCAGTCGCTGTTCGACGAGTTCGGCATCGTGCCGAACTACGTCGTCGACTACCCGATCGCCTCGCAACAGCCCGCGGTGGCGCCGCTGAAGGAGTTCGCCGATTCGGGCCGGGCGCTGATCGGTGCCCATCTGCACCCGTGGGTGTCGCCGCCGCACGAGGAGACGGTCAACGCCTTCAACTCCTATCCCGGCAACCTGCCGCGCGAACTCGAGGCGAAGAAGCTGCGCCGGCTGACCGAGACAATCGCCGAGTCCTTCGGCGTCCCGCCGCGGACCTACCTCGCCGGCCGCTACGGATTCGGGCCGAACACGGCGCAGATCCTCGAAGATCTCGGCTACGAGGTCGACATCAGCCCGGCGGTGCCGATCGACTTTTCCGCCGACGGCGGACCGGACTACTCCGGCTACAGCAGCGAACCGTTCTGGTTCGGCGCGAAACGCCGGCTGCTCGGCCTGCCGGGCAGCGGCGGCTATGTCGGCCGGCTGCGCGCCGGCGGCACGCCGCTGTACCGCCGCCTGACCTCACCGGCGATGAAGCGCGCGAAGATCGCAGGGCTGGTGGCGCGGATGCGCCTGCTCGAGCGCATCCGCCTGTCGCCGGAGGACTACGACGAGCCGGAGATGCGGCGGCTCACCGCCACGCTGCTCGCCGATGGCATGCGTGTCTTCGTCTTCAGTTTCCACTCGCCGTCGGTGATGCCGGGCGGCACGCCGTACGTGCGCAGCGCCGCGGATCTGGAGCGGTTCCTCGGAAAGTGCCGGCGCTACTTCGAGCACTTCTTCGGCGTTCTGCGAGGGGTGGCGATGACGCCGCTGCAGCTCAAGAACTTCCTGGAGCATGGCGAGCAGGCGGACGGGTGGCAGGTGGCCGTTTGCTGTTCGACACAGGATGCACCGGCTTCCGGACAATCGGCCGAGCTTCGGGGTGGGTAGCGGTATGCGAGAGACTCCATCGGCCACAGCCAGGATGAACGCCGGAACCCGAGGAGCCGAAACCGCACCAAGCCAGGCCGGCTTCA
>CAYLZU010000385.1:0-3282 GCA_964388005.1 uncultured Burkholderiaceae bacterium | reverse complement strand
GAAGGCCGGGAAGCCGAGATCGCCGACTTCGAAGTAGCGCTTCTCCAGATGCTGAAAGCGCCGCCACGGCTCGTGCTCGGCATGCCCGGGCAGGTGGATCTTGCGGTACTTGCCGACGATGTGGCCGGTCTTGTCGACCGTGATCGCGGTGTTGAAGCGGCGCGTGCGGCCGGGCTGCTCGACCAGCTCCGCATAGCCGAGGTAGAAGCCGAGGCCGAGCCAGCGCGCGGCGTCGAACAGGCGCTGCGTCTCCGGGCCGGGCATCTCGCGCTCGAAGAAGGCGTCGATGTCGGCCTGCTCCGGCAGGTACCAGCGCGGGAAGAAAGTCGTCAGGGCGAGTTCGGGAAAGACGACCAGGTCGCAGCCGTGGCGCTTGGCCTCGTTCATCAGCGCCAGCATGCGGTCGACGACCTGCGCCCGCGTGTCGCTGCGGGCGATCGGGCCGAGCTGGGCGGCGGCTACGGTGATGATGCGGGGCATGAGCGTCATTCCCGCGCAGGCGGGAATCCAGTGACTTCTCCGCGAACGACACTGGGTCCCCGCTTGCGCGGGGACGACACGGCGATGCAGAGACCTCTTGCGACCTTCACTGCGCCAGCTCCAGCAGCGTATGCAGCAGCACGTCCGCGCCGGCCGCCAGGTGCCCCGGCTCGGTGTGCTCGGCGGGGTTGTGGCTGATGCCTTTGACCGACGGCACGAAGATCATCGCCGTCGGCGCGATGCGGGCGATCATCTGCGCGTCGTGGCCGGCACCCGAGGTCATCGGCCGACACGAGTGGCCGAGCCTGGCCGCCGTGCGCGCGATGAGATCCGCCACGCCCCGGTCGAAGATCACCGGCTCGAAACGGGCAAGCGATTTCGACTCGATCGTCACCCCTTCCTCGTCGGCAAGCCGACGCAGGAACTCCGCGAATCTCGCCTCCGCCTGCTTGAGCAGCGCCTCGTCGGTATTGCGCAGATCCACCGTCACCCTGGCGCGGGCGGCGATGACGTTGATCAGGTTCGGGTGCAGGTCGACCTTGCCCATCGTGGCCACCTGGTTGCCGCCCATCTCGCGCGCCAGTTGCCGCAGGAAGTGGCCGATCGCCGCCGCGCAGTAGCCGGCGTCGTGGCGCAGCCGCATCGGCGTGGTGCCGGCGTGGTTGCTCTGGCCGGTGATCGACACTTCCTGCCACGAGATGCCCTGCAGGTTCTCGACCGCGCCGATGGTGATGCCTTCGAGGTCGAGCACCGGCCCCTGCTCGATGTGCAGTTCGACGAATGCATGCGGCCGGTACAGCGGCACCGGCGCATCGCCGAGGTAACCGATGCGATCGAGCTCGTCACGGAAGACCTTGCCGTCGATGCCGCGCGTTTCGTACAGCTGTGCCAGCGGCAGGCCGCCGACGTACGCCAGCGAGCCGGCCATGTCGGGGTGGAAGCGCGCGCCTTCCTCGTCGGTGAAGACGCCGACCACCAGCGGCCTTCGCGTGCTGATGCCGGCGTCGTTGAGCACCTGCACGACTTCGAGGCCGCCGAGCACGCCGAGGCAGCCGTCGTAGCGGCCGCCGGTACGCACGGTGTCGATGTGGGAGCCGGTCATCACCGGGTCGGCGTCTTCGGTGCCGTGGCGCAGCCCGAAGAAGTTGCCGATCGGGTCGACGCGCACCTCGAGCCCGAGTTCGCGCATCCAGCGCACGACCAGATCGCGCCCGGCGCGATCCTCGTCGGTCAGCGCCAGCCGGCAGCACGAGCCATCGGGCTGCCTGCCGATGGCGGCCAGTTCGGCGAGGCGCGCCAGCAGGCGCGCTTCGTTGATCCGCAGTTGCTCCGCTCTCATGCCAGCACCTCCTCGGCCGTGCGGCCGACCACGTCGCGGTAGATCGCCGGGTCGGTGTCGCCCTCGCTGCCGATCAGCAGCACCCGCGAGTCGGCGTCGAGCGCGAGCACCTGGCGCAGGTGATCGTCTTCGCGCGCCGCCAGCAGCACCCCGAGCCCGGCGCCGCCGGTCTCGCCGGCGACGATCGGCGGGTCGCGGCCGGCCGGGCTCGCCAGCCGCCGCATCGCCCGCAAAGCGTACTCGTCGCCGACGGCCGCCGCGACGTTGACGCCGCCGTGCAGGACCTCCCACGCCAGCTCGGAAACCTCGCCGCAGGCAAGCCCGGCCATCACCGTGTCGAGAGTCCCCGCGACCACCATCGGCCGGCCTGCCTCCACGCTCCGGTAGACGCAGTCGGCATGGACCGGCTCGACGGTGACGAAGCGCGGCCGTCGCTCGCCCCAGTAAAGCCAGAAGCTCGCGCAGACAGCGGCGGCCAGCGCGCCGACGCCCGCCTGCACGATCACGTGCGTCGGCGGTTGTTTCATCTGCCGCTCGATCTCGGCCGCCATCACGCCGTAGCCGTGCATCACGTCGGTCGGGATGTCACGGTAGCCGGGATACGAGGTATCGGAGACCACCGTCCAGCCCTCTTCCCTGGCCGTGGCCGCGGCGTGGCGCACGGCGTCGTCGTAGTTGCCCTTGACCTCGCGCACCTCGGCGCCGTATTGCGCGATCGCATCGCGCCGGCCCTGGCTGACGTGCTCGTGCACGAAGATGACGCAGCGACAGCCGAACAGCCGCGCGCCCCATGCCACCGAGCGGCCGTGGTTGCCGTCGGTAGCGCAGGTGACGGTGGCATTGCCGACGATGTCGGCGAACTCGCCCGACAGCAACCGCTTCGAGGTGACGCCCGCCAGCCCGCGCGCCGCCATCACCTTGCCGCGCAGCACGTTGGCCACGGCGTAGGCGCCGCCGAGCGCCTTGAAGCTGCCCAGCCCGAAGCGGCCGCGCTCGTCCTTGTACGTCAGCTCCGCCAGGCCGAGCGTTTGCGCCAGGCCGTCGAGCCGGTGCAGCGGTGTGACTGCATAGCCGGGCCAGCTCGAGATCTCCGCCAGGGCGGCGGCGAAGCCGGCTTCGCTCAGCACCCTGGAGCGCACGGCGCCAAAGTGCTCCGGCGCCGGCGCGGCGTCGAAGTTGATGATCGCCCGCGCCTCGGGCCTCATGCCGTGGCCTCCTCGTTCTGCCGCTGCGCCACCGGCTGCCGCAGATGGCACGCCACCCACTGGCCGGGCTCGACCTGCTGCAACGGCGGTTTCTCGCGCTTGCAGCGTTCCTCGACGTACGGGCAGCGGGTGTGGAAGCGGCAGCCGGAGGGCGGGTTGATCGGGCTCGGCACGTCGCCGCTCAGCACGCGCCTGCTTTTCCGGATCTTCGGGTTCGGCACCGGCACCGCTTCGAGCAGCGCCTCGGTGTACGGGTGC
>CAYLZU010000384.1:0-3283 GCA_964388005.1 uncultured Burkholderiaceae bacterium | reverse complement strand
GCCATTCGCATCGACACCGCCGGCGGGTTCTACCCGTCGGCTGGCTTTGCCGGCGGCGGCGCGAACAGCGCCGCAAGCTCGGTGACCAGCGGCGGCGCCAGCAACCGCGACACGCCGGTGGACACCAGCGCCACCGCCATCAGGCTCAGCACCAGCGACTGGCCGGCGACCATCTCCATCACGATGATGAAGGCCGTCAGCGGTCCCTGCGTCGACGCCGACAGGAAGCCGACCATGCCAAAGGCGATCAGCGGAATCGCCGCTTCGCCGCTGAGGTCCGCGAGCCAGGCGACATCGTTGCCGATGCCGGCGCCGATGGCGATCGATGGCGCGAACACGCCTGCCGGCAGTCCGGTCCACGCCGACAGCCAGGTGGCGCAGAACTTCAGCAGCGTGTACAGCGCTGGCATGTCGCCGTGGCCTTCGAGCAGCGCCCGCGTCGGCGCGTAGCCGGCGCCGGCCGTGGCCTGGCCGCTGGCGATGCCGATCGCCGCCACCGCCAGCGCGCAGGCGGCGGCAAATCGGAACGGATGCCGGGCGCGCCAGGCGGAGAAGCGGTCCGGCGTGCCTCTGAACGACGCCACCACGAGGCGCGAGAACAGCCCTCCCGCGAGGCCGCAGGCGAGCGCCACCGCGAGCCCCGGCGCGAACAGCGACCAGTCGAGCGCCTGCGGCTTCAGTTCGCCGAAGTAGGTCAGGTTGCCGAGCAGCGACACCGCGACCAGGCCGGCCATCACGATGCTCAGGATCACCAGGCCGCTGTGCGAGAAGCCGCGCCGCCGCGACAGCTGCTCGATGGCGAAGATGATTCCGCCCAGCGGCGTGTTGAACGCGGCGGCGATGCCGGCGGCAGCGCCGGCGACGATCAGGTCGTGGCTGTCGATCGTCGATCCCGGCGACAGCCAGCGGCGCGCGTGCTGCATGACGCCGGCGCCCACCTGCACCGTCGGCCCCTCGCGGCCGATCGACAGCCCGGCGAGCAGGCCGCCGGAGACGAGGATGATCTTCTTCAGCGAAAGCGACAGCGACACCAGCTGCGACTGCTCGCGTTCGGGCAGCGGGTACTCCAGCGCTGCCACCACCTGCGGGATGCCGGAACCCTGCGTACCCTGCGCGAAGCGCCGCGTCAGCCACAGCAGCGCCACCGCCAGCGCCGGTGTCCACGCCAGCGGCAGCCAGCGGCCGATGCCGTCGATCTCGCCCAGCCGGTGGAACGCCTCGCTGGCGAACTCCGCCAGATGCGTAAAGGCGACGACGACGAGCCCGGTGGCCAGCGCATAGCCCAGCACCACGGCGCGGTCGAGCCACTGGCGCAAGCCGGTGACCTCGTCGCGGACCCGGCGCCACGGGTCGTGGTGCTGATCGCTCATGGCGGCGACGATAGCAAGCGGGCCCGCGACGGCCGCTCTGGCGTGTTGCCGGCAGGTCGGGCACCGCCGATCTCGGCCGCGTCAGCCGCGGTTGGGCACCAGCAAACCGAGCATGGCTTGCAGCCAGGCCGAGACCTGCGCCGGGCCGTCGAGGAAGAACCTGGCGCGGGAGTTCTCGACGTCGCGGCCGATGCGGACCGTCAGCCAGTCCGGCGGCGCCGCGATGAACACCGGCTCGTCGTTGACGTCGTCGCCGGCAAAGACGACGCTTCGGGCGCCGGAGCGGGCGAGCAGCGCCTGCACCGCCTCGGCCTTGTCGGGGCTGTCGGCGGCGACGACGTTCTCGACCATCTTGCCGGCGAAGGTGCGCAGCGAATCGTCGCTCGGCGCCAGCAACTCCCGGATCAGCGATCTCGCGCGCTGGCGCGGCCGCGCCTGGCGGTAATGCAGCGCCATGGATTGGCCCTTGTCCTCGACGTACACCCCGAGGGCAGCCAGCTCGGCCTGGCGTGCCGCGATCCGTTGTCGCAGTGGTTCGAGCCGGCGAGCGCGCTGCGTCGCTTCGGCGGCGTCGAGCCCGTCTTCGGCGCCGTGGTTGCCGACCACGAAGTGCGGCTCGAATCCGAGGCGCGCGCGAACATCGGCAACCGAGCGGCCGGTCACGATGGCCACCGGCAACAGGCGCGCCAGTCGTTGCAGGCGCTCGGCGACCTCCGGCGGGATGCGGGCGTCGTCCGGATGCGAGACGATCGGCGCCAGCGTGCCGTCGAAGTCGAAGGCCAGCAGCGGCCGCAGCCGCATCGCGGCGGCCAGCGCGGCCTTGCCCTCGGGGCTGAACAGGTGCTGCAACGCTCGAACCTCGCCCGCGCCGCCTCAGTTGGACTGGAAGCGGCGGACCCGCGCCTCGATCCGGGCGCGCAGCCGCCAGCGGCCGGCGTCGGCGAGCATGCGCCCCGCCCAGCGGTAGACGTTGAACTCGCGCACCGTGCTGCGCAGGCTCGCCATCCTTTCCCGCTGCTCGGCCGGCGGCATCGTCGCCGCTCGGTGCAGGGCGTCGGCGGTTTCCTCGACGTGGTAGGGATTGACGATCAGCGCCTCCGTCAGCTCGCGCGCGGCGCCGGCGAAGCGGCTCAGCACCAGCACGCCGCGCTCGTCGTCGCGCGCCGCCACGAACTCCTTGCAGACGAGGTTCATGCCGTCGTGCAGACTGGTGACGACACAGATGTCGGCGGCGCGGAAGATCTCGTTGACCGCGTCGTGTTCGTGGTGCTGGGCGAGCAGGTGAACGGCAACATAGCCCGGCCGCCCGTAACGCTGGTTGATGCGCTCGGCGACGGCCTGCACGCGCTGCTGGAAGCTGCGGTACTCGTCGAGCGCGCTGCGCGTCGGCGCCGCCACCTGCACGAAGACGAAGCGGCCAATCCACGACGGGTGCTTTTCCAGCAGGCGCTCGACCGCATTGAGCCGCTCGAGGATGCCCTTCGTGTAGTCGAAGCGGTCGACGCCCACCGCCAGACAGACGTCGGCCGGCAGGCCGAGCCGCTCGGTGATCCGCCGGCGGCACTCGGCCACCGGGGTCCAGCTCCCGGTTTCGGCCGGCCCCGGCCACTCGATCGAGATCGGGTAGCTCTCGACCAGCGTCTCCTTCTCCTGGAAGGAGATGGTCGAGTGCTCGTGCTCGATGCGCGCCTCGAGGTAGCGGTCCACGGTCTCGATGAAATTCTTGCAGTGAAAGCGGGTGTGAAAGCCGAGGATGGTGCTGCCGAGCATGCCTTGCAGGATCTCGCGCCGCCAAGGGCAGATGCCGAAGGACTCCGGGTTCGGCCACGGGATGTGCCAGAAGCTCAGGATGGTGGCCTGCGGCAGCTGCTCGCGGACCATCGCCGGCACCAGCGCGAAGTGGTAGTCCTGCA
>CAYLZU010000383.1:0-3300 GCA_964388005.1 uncultured Burkholderiaceae bacterium | reverse complement strand
CGTCGTGATCGCGCGTGCCGGCCCAGAAGTCCTCGGCGCGGCCGTCGTAATCGGCGAGCGTGCCGCGGCTGATCAGTTCGAGCGTGGGCGGATTCAGTGGCTGACGGTCGCGGTTCATGGCCTCGGTTGTCCCGGTGCCCGCGAATCCGCGGGCGCCGCCCGCGAGCATGACAGCGACGGCGGCTGCCCGCGCGGGGGTGCAAGTCGAGCACGGGGCGGGAGGCCCGCCCCGCCGGGCCCGCCCGAGGCCGGCGGCCCTACGGCCGGATCACCAGCCAGCCCTGTTTCTGCTTGTCGAGGATCTCCATGACGCCGGCCTTCACGTAGCCGATCTTCGCGTGCATGTCCTGCTCGGTCACCTTGCGGGCGCGCATCGTGTTCTGGCACATCAGCACGTCGGCGCCGCCGGCCAGCGTCTCGTCGATGCGGCCGGCGATCGGCGAGTCGAACTTCAGCATGTCGATGCCGTTGCCGAACACCACCACCTCGACCTTCACGTTGTCCTTGCCGCGCTCGGCCTGGATGTTGCGCACGACGTTCAGCGCCTGGTGCCAGGTCTTCGGGTCGCCGTCACTGACCTGGATGACGACGCCTTCCCTGGCGGTCTGGGCGGTGGCTGCGGATGCGAGGCCCGCCGCAAGCAGCGACGCCGAGGCAAAGCGAATGAAGGTGCGGCGGATCATCGTGTCTCCCTCTGTCGTTGAATGTGTGCCGGGCGACGCCAAGGCGCGGCAGGCCCACCGGCGTATACCGCGTCGCCGGTGCAAATATTCCCGTGGCGGCCATCGGGCCGCCGTGAGCCGGCGGCGGGATGCACTGCGGCAAAGCGGCTAAAGTTCCGTGCCCGGCGCGGCGCGGCCGCCCGGCGACACCAGGAGAACGCGCTTGAGCACGCTGCTGCAACGACTCGAGGCTCTGCCGCCGCAGGTGCTGCGCGGCATCCTGCGCGGCATCGAAAAGGAAGGGCTGCGCGTGCGGCCGGACGGCACGCTGGCGACGACGCCGCACCCGGCCGCGCTCGGCTCGGCGCTGACACACCCGCACATCACCACCGACTTTTCCGAATCGCAGCTGGAGCTGATCACCGACGCCCACCCCAGCGTCGAAGCGCTGCTGCAGGAACTGACCGAGCTGCACCAGTACGTCTACCGCTGCATCGGCGACGAGCTGATCTGGACGGCGAGCATGCCGTGCAAGCTGCCGGCGGAGGATGAGATCCCGCTGGGGCATTACGGCCGCTCCAACATGGGCCGGATGAAGACGGTCTACCGGCAGGGGCTGTCGCATCGATACGGCCGGCGCATGCAGACGATCTCGGGCATCCACTACAACTTCTCGCTCCCGGCCGAGGCCTGGCCGCTGCTGCGCGACGTGGCCGGCAGCAACGTGCCGGTGGAGCGCTTCCAGGACGCCGGCTACTTCGCGCTGATCCGCAATTTCCGCCGCCACTCGTGGCTGCTGCTGCTGCTGCTCGGGGCGTCGCCGGCGGTGTGCGGCAGCTTCGTCCGCGGCCACAGCCACGGCCTCTGCGGCTGGGACACCGGCACCTACTTCGCGCCGCACGGCACCTCGCTGCGCATGGGAAGGCTCGGCTACCAGAGCGACGCGCAGGCGGCGCTGGCGGTGAGCTTCAACTGCCTGGGCGACTACGCGCAGACGCTGCACCGGGCGCTGACCGAGACCTATCCGCCCTACGAGGCGATCGGCCTCACCGACGGCGACGAGTACAAGCAGCTGGCCACCACGCTGCTGCAGATCGAGAACGAGTTCTACGGCACCATCCGGCCGAAGCGCCGCGTCCATCCCGGCGAGCGGCCGCTGCGCGCGCTCGGCCTGCGCGGCGTCGAGTACGTCGAGGTGCGGCTGGTGGACATCAACCCGTTCGAACCGGCAGGCATCGGCCTGGCGCAGATGCGGCAGCTCGACATCTTCCTGCTGCATTGCCTGCTGTCGGACAGCCCGCCGGATTCACCGCAGGAGATCGCCGCCATGGCGCGCAACCAGCGCCGCATCGCCGAGCGCGGCCGCGACCCGCGCCTGCGCCTGCACCGCACGGCGGAGCTGTTCCGCGTCAACGGCGCCCCGGCTCCTGCCATTGGCGCTAGGCCGACGGCCGAGCTGTCCGCCGACCTGGCGCTGACCGACCTCACGCCCGCCGACATGACGCCGGCCGAGTGGGGCGCGCGACTGCTGCGCGAGTGCGAGCCGATCGCGGCGGCGCTGGATCGCGCCTGCGAAGGCGGCGGCAGCGCCTATCGCGATGCACTTGCCGCCGCGCAGCGGGCGCTGCAGGACTTCGACGCGCTGCCGTCGACCCGCGTGCTGCTGGAAACCGACCTGAACCACGACAAGTCGTTTCCCGCCTTCGCGCTGGCGCGCTCGGCCGAGCACCGCCGCGCCCTGCTGGCCAGGCCGCTGCCGGCCGAGGCGCTGGCGCGCTACGAGCGGCAGGCGGAGGACTCGCACCGCGCCCAGCGCGAGCGCGAGGCGGCCGACGACGTGCCTTTCGAGACCTTCCGCCAGCGCTACCTGAACCAGGACCTGATGGGCGGCGAGCACTTTCGCTCCGCCTCTTGAACTGCCGCACCGTTGTCATGAGAAGCAAGGCGCACGCCGAAATCACCCTGCTGATGGACGCGCTGGCGTTCTCGGCCCACAAGCATCGCAACCAGCGGCGCGACCGCAAGCGGCTGCAGATCGAGCACGCGAAGCACCTGTCGCGGCGGGCGCGGCTGGTCAAGCTCGCCGACAAGATCTGCAACGTGCGCGACATGGCCGCGCACCCGCCGCAGGGCTGGGAGCTGGCGCGCCGGCGCGAGTACTACGACTGGGCGAAGAAGGTGATCGACGAGATCCGCGGCACGCACGCGCGGCTGGAGGCCGCCTTCGACGAGGCGTACGCGGCGCGGCCGTAGGCCACCTTCGCGCCAACCGACGAGCGACGCAGCGCGGCCGGCAGTGCCGAAAGGACGCGGCGTGGAGCGAGGCAACGGTTGCGCCCGCGCCTGGGCGACAGCGACGCGCGAGCCGTCCGGCGTTGTGCGCAACGGCCCGATCCGCGCCGCGTGGAACTTGCGGCAGCCTGGGACTCGAAGCGCACAGCCTCGGGGGCCGCGCGGCTTTGCTGCCGATCGGCCAACTCGGGGCGCGGCGACGCCCGCGCGCCCCGCATGCACCTTCGCCGTCAGCGCGCGGGGTCGCGCAGGCCGTCGAGCTGCTCCCGCAGCGCCTCGATCGTCGCCGCCGGCATCTGGCAGGCGCCGCGCCGGCACAGATACGCCTCGCCGGCGCGGCGGCCGC
>CAYLZU010000382.1:0-3304 GCA_964388005.1 uncultured Burkholderiaceae bacterium | reverse complement strand
TGATGATCGGCCTGCTGCACCCGCCGATGGGGCTGGTGCTGTTCGTGCTCGCGCGGGTGTCGAAGCTCTCGTTCGAGCGCACGACGATCGCCATCCTGCCGTGGCTGCTGCCGCTGCTCGTCACGCTGGCGCTGGTGACCTACATCCCGGCGATCAGCCTCTGGCTGCCGAGGCTGTTCCTGTGAAGGCGCACCAAGGGCTCAAGGCGTGTCGCTGGCGCGAACGCGGGAGCCCGCTGCCTCCCGCCGGGACAATGCGGGTTCCGGTTCGGACCGGAACGACACGCTTTCACTGAAGGAAGTCGCGATGTCCGCCGTCATCTCAGCAGAACCCGCACTCAGCCCGGTGCTGCGTCTGCACCCGAACGACGACGTGGTCATCGCACGCCGCCAGCTCGTCTCCGGCACCGTGGTTGCCGAGGAGAACCTGACCGTCGCCGGCCTGGTCCCTCCGGGGCACAAGCTGGCGGCGCGCGCGGTGGCCAAGGGGGCGCCGGTGCGGCGCTACAACCAGATCATCGGCTTCGCCGCGCGCGACATCCGCCCCGGCGAGCACGTGCACCTGCACAACCTCGGCATCGGCGCCGAGCATGGCGCCTTCGCGCGCGACTACGCCTTCTGCGCCGACGCCAGGCCGACCGCCTACGCGGCCGAGCCGCGCACGTTCCGCGGCATCGTCCGCGACGACGGCCGGGTGGCGACGCGCAACTACATCGGCATCCTGTCGACGGTGAACTGCTCGGCCACCGTGGTGCGGGCGATCGCCGACCGTTTCCGCCGCGACGTGTTTCCGCAGGCGCTCGCCGACCATCCGAACGTCGACGGCGTGGTGGCGCTGACCCACGGCACCGGCTGCGGCATGGACATGGGCGAGAGCATGGCGGCGCTGCGCCGCACGCTCGGCGGCTATGCGAAGCACGCCAACTTCGGCGCCGTGCTGGTGATCGGGCTCGGCTGCGAGGCGAACCAGATCGCCGCGCTGCTCGGCGCCGAGGGGCTCGTCGAAGGCGAGCGGCTGCGCACCTACAACATGCAGGACGTCGGCGGCACGGCGAAAGCGATCGAGCGCGGCGTGGCCCTGATCCGCGACATGCTGCCCTGGGTCGATCGGGTCGAGCGGCGCGAGGTGCCGGCGAGCCACCTCGTGATCGGGCTGCAATGCGGCGGCTCGGACGGCTACTCCGGCATCACCGCCAATCCGGCGCTGGGCAACGCGGTCGACCGGCTGGTTGCGCACGGCGGCACTGCGATCCTTTCAGAGACGCCGGAGATCTACGGCGCCGAGCACCTGCTGACGCGGCGCGCGGTGTCGCGCGAGGTCGGCGAGAAGCTGATCGCCCGCATCCGCTGGTGGGAGGACTACACCGCCCGCAACCACGGCGAGATGAACAACAACCCGTCGCCGGGAAACAAGGCCGGCGGGTTGACGACGATTCTGGAGAAGTCGCTCGGCGCGGTGGCCAAGGGCGGCACCACCAACCTCGTCGACGTCTACGAATACGCGCAGCCGGTCACGGCCAGGGGCTTCGTGTTCATGGACACGCCCGGCTACGACCCGGTGTCCGCCACCGGGCAGGTGGCCGGCGGCGCCAACATGATCGTGTTCACCACCGGCCGCGGCTCGGCCTACGGCTGCGCCCCGGCCCCGTCGCTGAAGCTGGCGACCAATTCGGACCTGTGGCGGCGGCAGGAGGAGGACATCGACATCAACTGCGGCGAGATCGCCGAGGGCATGACGACGATCGACGAGGTGGGCGAGCGGATCTTCGAGCTGATCCTCGCCACCGCCTCCGGCCGCAAGTCCAAGAGCGAGCTGTTCGGCTACGGCCAGCAGGAGTTCGTCCCCTGGCAGCTGGGGGCGGTGATGTAAAGAAGTCCGTCGTCCCCGCGCAGGCGGGGACCCAGTGTCTTTCGTCGTCAGGACACCGGGTCCACGCTTTCGCGGAGGCGACAGTCGGCAAGTCGTTTGGAAGACAACCACGAAGGAGACAACCGATGAAGTTCAAGCTGTTCGCAACCGTGGTGGCGCTGGCGCTTGCCACCGGCATCGCCCAGGCGCAGACCAAGCTGAAGTTCGCGCATGTGTACGAAACGAGCGAGCCGTACCACACCGCCGCCGTGTGGGCGGCCGGCGAGATCGCCAAGCGCACCAACAACCGCTACACGGTCGAGGTGTTCCCGGCCTCCACGCTCGGCAAGGAGACCGACATCAACCAGGGGCTGACGCTGGGCACGGTCGACATCATCTACACGGGGCAGCTGTTCGCCGGCCGCACCTACGGCCCGGTGGCCATCGGCGGCGCGCCGTTCATGTTCCGCGACTTCAACCACTGGAAGGCGTACGCCACCAGCCCGCTGTTCCAGGAACTGGCCGAGGGCTACCGGCAGAAGAGCGGCGGCAACAAGATGGTCGCCATCACCTACTACGGCGAGCGGCACGTCACCTCGAACAGGCCGATCAACAAGCCCGAGGACATGAAAGGGCTGAAGATCCGCGTTCCCGACGCGCCGCTGTACACGATGTTCCCGCGCGCCGTCGGCGCCAACCCGACGCCGATCGCCTTCGCCGAGGTCTACCTGGCGCTGCAGAACGGCACCGTCGATGCGCAGGAGAATCCGCTGCCGACCATCGACGCCAAGAAGTTCTACGAGGTGCAGAAGTTCATCGTCCTCACCGGCCACATCACCGACGCCCTGATCACCATCGTCGGCGCGCCGACCTGGAACAAGCTGTCCGATGCCGACAAGAAGATCTTCGAGGACGTGCTGAAGGAGGCGGCGGCACGCGCCACCGCCGAGATCATCGAGATCGAGAAGAAGCTCGGCGCCGAGTTCGAGAAGCGCGGCAAGACGGTGGTCAAGGTCGACCGCAAGCCGTTCCGCGAGGCGGTGGTGAAGATGCACAATGGCCCGGACGCGACCTGGGACAAGGCCACCTACGACAAGCTTCAGGCGCTGAAGTAGCCCGCTTCGCGCCCGCCGGCCGCGGGTGGCGGCCGGCGCGTGATGCGGCGTGCCGGCGGCGAGACGCCTGTCATGCCCTGGTCGCTCGACGCGTATCCGCCGTCGATGGCCAAGCTGCCGCCGCCGGTGCGCGGCAAGGCAATCGAAATCGCCAACGCGCTGCTCGCCGAGGGCATGGAGGAAGGGCAGGCAATCCGGATCGCGATCGCCCAGGCGTGGCGCTGGGCGGCCCGGCGCGGCCTGGTGCCGGACCGCGAAGACTGAGAGCCTGTGAGTTTTTGTTTGACGCCACTGCTGTCCAAAACAGCCCAGGTTCGATGGCCGGCCCCTTGATTTGACGC
>CAYLZU010000381.1:0-3310 GCA_964388005.1 uncultured Burkholderiaceae bacterium | reverse complement strand
CAGTAGCGCACCGGCGGGTCGGACTCGGCCAGCCTCAGCTTGCGGCGGATGCTGGCGTCGAAGGCGATCGCGCCCGCGGGGCTGCTGTCGGTCTCGGTGCGGATCGACAGCATCGGCACCGCGTGGCGCACGGCAGGCAGGTCGGCGCGCGGCGCGCCGCCGACCCGCTGCGTCGGCGAGTCGGGCGTCACCAGTTCCGGATGCTCCGCCTCCAGCGCCTGCAGTTCGCGGAACAGCCGGTCGTATTCGGCGTCGGGGATCGTCGGCGCGTCGAGCACGTAGTAGGCGTGATCGTGGCGGGCGATCTCCTCGCGCAGCTGCCGCGCGCGCCTGGCCGGATCGCGGGCCGCCGCCATGAATCGGTCAGGAGAACAGGCGGCGGGCGCGCGGCGAGCCCGGCTCGAGGTCGGCGGCGCGCATCTTCTGCACCAGCTCCCGCAGCGCCGGCTCGATCGCCTCGACCGAACCCGGAGCGATCGGCCGCCCGTGATCGTCGACGACGCGCGCATTCAGCAGCACTGCCAGTTCCGCCGCGGCGGCGAACATCGCCGGCAGCGGCCGGCCGGCGGCGGCCACCAGCGGCACATCGAGCTCCAGCATCAGCCGGCGCTCGTCGGCCAGCCGCGCCGTGAACAGCGGCTCGCCGTCGTCGCCGCGTCGCAGCCAGCGCCGGCCGCCGTCGGGTTCGAGCCGCGCCGCCAGCAAGGCGCGGTCGACCTGTGTCGGGTCGAGGATGCCTTCGTCCGGCTGCACGGTCAGTCCGATCTGGACGTCGAACTGCGCCACCAGCGCCTCGAGCTCTTCTGCCCGCCGGCGCAGCAGCGTCATGTCCGGCGGATCGAAGTCGGCGTCGAGCGCCAGCGCCGCCTGCTGCGCGGCGGCGATGAACTGCGATGCCTCGATGTCGCCGAGCCTGCGCGTCCTCGTCGCCAGCTGGATCGCCGCCAGCAGCTCGCCGTAGAAGCCGAAGCGGTCCGGCAGCACCCACTGCTCGGAGCGGGCGTCGAACGCCACCACGTGCACCGGCAGGCCGCAGTCGAGCCGCGCCAGCGGCGCGACCGCATCGATCACCGCCACGCCGTCGGCGGCGTGGGCGCATCGCAGCTCCACCACGCAGTCGAGCATCGGATCCTCGGCCCATGCCGGCATGCGCGGCGACTGCTCCGCCGCCGCGCCGGGTCGATCGCCGGCCAGCTCGCCGAGACGCGGCTCGATCCGTTCCGCCGGCTTGCCGGGCGCTTTCGGCGCCGGCTCGCCGGCGCTGCTGCGCCCGCTCTCGTCGCCGCGCTTGAGCTGCCGCCGTTCCTGCCACTTGCTCCACCCGGCCAGCAGCACCAGCACCGCCACCGCGGCACCGATCAGGGCGTAGTGCAGGTCGGTCACGTCACTGCGCGGCGGGCGACCGGGCTCACGCCGCCTCGGCGGTCAGCCGCACGGCGCTGTCGATGTCGACGGCGACGATGCGCGAGACGCCCTGCTCCTGCATCGTCACCCCGATCAGCTGCTCGGCCATCTCCATCGCGATCTTGTTGTGGGTGATGAACAGGAACTGCGTGCCGGGGGTGGACTCGCGGCTGGTCATCGACCGCACCAGGGCGCAGAAGCGCTCGGTGTTCGGATCGTCGAGCGGCGCGTCGACCTCGTCGAGGAGGCAGAACGGCGCCGGATTCAGCTTGAACAGCGCGAAGACCAGCGCGGTGGCGGTCATCGCCTTCTCGCCGCCGGACAGCAGGTGGATCGTGCTGTTGCGCTTGCCCGGCGGCTGCGCCATCACCTGCACGCCGGCATCGAGGATCTCCTCGCCGGTCATCGACAGCTTCGCTTCGCCGCCGCCGAAGAGCTTCGGAAACAGCTGCCCGAACTGCACGTTGACCTGGTCGAAGGTGCTGGCGAGCAGTTCCCGCGTCTCGCGGTCGATGCGGCGGATGGCGTCCTCGAGGGTGTCGATGGCCGCCTTCAGGTCGGCCGACTGGGCGTCGAGGAATCCCTTGCGTTCGCGGCTCGACTCAAGCTCCTGCAACGCCGCCAGGTTGACCGCGCCGAGCGCGTCGATCTCGGCCGCGAGGCGAAGGATCTCGCCCTGCATCGCCGACGCGCGCTGCGGCGCCGAGCGCAGCCGCTCGGCCAGCATCGCCTCGTCGGCATGCGCATCGGCCAGCAGCTGCGCGAACTGCTCGACCGCCAGCCGCGCCTCCTGCTTCCTGAGCTGCAGCTCGGTGATCTTCTCCCGCCGCGGCTGCACGTCGCGCTCCAGCAGCAGGCGTTCCTCGTCGATGGAGCGCACCTGCTGCGTCAGGTCGTCGAGCCGGCTGCGGGCCTCGCGCAGCCTGTCCTCGGCCGCGGCGCGGCTGCCGAGCAAGCGATCCAGCCCGGCGCGGGCGGCGGTGTCGTCGAGCGCGGCGAGCTGCGCCCGCGCCGCCTGCTCGTCGGCGGCGAGCCGTTCGCTGTCCGCGGCCGCGATTCCGATCGCATGCCGCACGTCGGCAAGCCGCTGCCGCGCCGAGGCGGCCTCGAACTCGTACCGCTGCACCTCGGTCGCCAGCTGCGCCCGCTCATCGCGGCCTTCGCGCAGCGCCCTGTCGGCGTTCTCGTAGGCGACCCGCGCCGCCTCCATCGCCTGCTGCCGGCCGGCGAGCGCCTCGTCGAGTTCGGCGAACCGCCGCTCGGCGTCCTCGCGCTGCGACGCCAGCTCGCGCGACTGCGCGTCGACCTCGACCAGTTCGGCGGCGATCTGGCTGCCGCGGTGGCGCACGCGCTCGACCATCTCCGACAGCCGCACCACCTCGATCTGCCTCGCGTGCAGCTCGCCGCGCAGCCGTTCGAGCGCCTGCCGGCGCTGCTGCTCGGCCGCAGCGGCCTCGCGCAGTTCGGCGTCGCATCGCGCCAGCGCCGCCACCGACTGCTCGACCAGCAGCTTCTGCGCCCGCTGTTCGCGGTCGAGATTCTCGATCTCCTGCCGTCTTGCCAGCAGGCCGGACTTGCGGTCGTCGGCGGCGAAGAAACGCACGCCGTGGCGCGAGACCAGATGGCCGGCGCGGACGACGAACTGGCCGCCGGGCGGCAGCTGCTCGCGCGCCGCCAGCGCCTGCGCCAGATCGTCGGCGACATAGGTGCCGGCCAGCCAGTCGCCGAGCACGGCCGCCAAAGCCGCATCGTGACCCCGCACCCGCTCGGCCAGGCGGGCGAAACCGGCGATGCCCGCCTCGCCGCGGGCGACGGCGCCGGCCGTGCTGTAGAAGGAAACGCGCGCCGGCGGTGCGTCGGCGGCGAGCGCCCAGGGTATCGAGGCGGCCGACCTCGAGCGCCTCGA
>CAYLZU010000380.1:0-3320 GCA_964388005.1 uncultured Burkholderiaceae bacterium | reverse complement strand
GCGGTCGATGCCGCCGGCGCCGGCGCGGCCGTCGCCGCCGAACCGGCGGCACAGGCGGTCGGCGCCCAGCGGCGCCGAGCTCGGCGCCCGCACGCTGGCGGTGACCTCGCCGGCGCCGGTCTGCCGCAGCACCGCGACCGCCTCGGCGGCGCTGCGCTCGGCGAGCAGGTTGGCAAGACTGCCGAGCACGCGGCGGCTCCAGCCTTCGTCGGGCAGGCGGTAGATCTTCCCCGTTGGAGCCCGGCGCCACGGCGGCAGCCGCAGCGCCTCGGCGAGATCGGCGCGGCGCCGCGCCGCGAGTTCGGTGACGATGGCGTCGGCGCGCATGAACTCGATCGGGTCGGTGTGGGCGGCCAGGCGCCGGTACAGCGCCGCCGGCGCGATCAGCGGGTCGGCGGCGGTCTCGCCGTAGCCGTTGTAGTTGACCGCCTCGCCGAGTTCGCGCAGCAGCGCCAGCTCGTATTCCTGCGCCACCGCGCCGCCGAGCCTGCGCGCCACCTCGGGCAGGTTGTCGCCGAAGGCCGCCGCGACCGCCCAGCGCCGGAACCGGCCCTGCACTTCGCGATCGACCAGCACGCTGGTGCAGGTGGCGGGCGAGGTGTCGATCGCCAGCCTCAGCCGCGGATGCTCGGGCAGGTCGCCGGCGTGGTGATGGTCGAACCAGCGCACCTCGGCGCCGCCGTCGAGCAGGCGCAGCAGCGCCTGCCGGTTGCGCGCCAGCGAGATGTCGAACACGCGCAGCCGCAGGCCGTCGGCAGCGGCGACGTCGATGCGCTCGAGCAGGCCGATGTCGCGTTTCAGCCCGGTGACGATGCGCACCCGCGCCGGGTCCGGCCCCGGTTCGGCCAGCCGCAGCTGATGGGCGGCGAACATGCCGTCGGCGTCGCCGTTGAAGACGTCGATCTCGAGCGCGGTCATCGGCCCCGCCGCAGCCAGGCGGCGAGCGCGGCCGCCTCGGCATCGAGCCGCCGCCGCGACCCGCGGGTGTCGAGCGGCAGCACCCGCTCGCCGGCCGCCGGCGGTTCGGCGATCTGGCGCTGCCGCCGCAGCACCGCCACCGTGGCATCGGAGGCGTCGCGCGCCCGCGCCTGCCGCCTCGCCACGCGCGCGCGCAGCGTCGGCCACGGCGCCTCGCACCAGATGCACTCGCAGCGCACCCCCAGGCGCTCGGCCAGCGCCCGCAGCGCCTCGCGCTCGGCGCGCCTGAGCATGGCCGCGTCGACGACGACCGGATAGCCCGCGCCGAGCGCGATCGCCGCCACCTCGTGCAGGCGCGCGTAGGTGCGCGCGGTCATCTCCGGCGCGTACAGCGCGGCGCCGAAGGCATCGCCGCCGCGCGCGCCGGCCGGCAGTCCGGCCAGCCGCTTGCGCTCGACATCGGAGCGCACGCGCACGGCACCGAGATGCTCGAGCAGCAGGCCGGCCACCGTCGTCTTGCCCGAGCCCGACAGTCCGCCGACGGCGGCGAGCAGCGGCTCCTGCGCCTGCGCCAGCCGCTCGGCCAGCGACAGGTCGCGCAGGAAGGCGGCCGCGGCGTCGCGGCGCTGCGCCGTCGACGCGTCGGGCTGATGGGCGCGGATGATCGACACCTTGGCGCGGACCAGGGCCCGGTAGACGGCGTAGAAGCGCAGCCCGCCGAGCAGGTCGAAGTCGCCGGTGGCTTCGAGGTAGCGGTCGAGGAATCGCCACGCCAGCCGCGGCAGGCCGTGCCCGATCAGGTCCATGAAGGCGAAGGCGACATCGCTGGCGACGTCGATGAAGCGCAGTTCCGGGTTGAACTCGATGCCGTCGAAGGGCACCGGCACCTCGTCGATCAGCACGATGTTGGCGAGGTGCAGGTCGCCGTGGCACTCGCGGATGAAACCGCCCGAGCGCCGCGCCGCGAACCAGCCGGCGCGGCGGCGGAACTCGTCCTCGGTCCAGCGCGCCAGCGCCTGCAGGCGGGCGCGCCTGGTCTCCTCCTCCAGGCGCAGCAGCGCCAGGGCGAAGTTCTCGCGCGCCCAGCGCAGCACCTGCTCCGGCGCGCCGTAGCCGGAGGCGGCGGGCGACGGCGCCGCCGCCCGGTGGAACTCGGCCACCGCCAGCGCCAGGCGATCGATGTGCCCGGCCGTCAGCCGCCCGGCGCGGGCGCGGCGATCGGCGAGATCGCGGGTGGCGAAGCGGCGCATCCTGACCGCGTAGTCGATCGCCGGCCCGCGGCCGCCGAGCCGCGGCGCCGAGTCGGTCCCGGTGATGCGCACGACGTCGAGGTAGATCCGCGGCGCGGTGCGGCGGTTCAGCCGCAGCTCCTCGGCGCAGAAGCGTTCGCGCGCCGCCAGGGTGCTGAAGTCGACGAAGCCGAACGCCACCGGCTTCTTCAGCTTGTACGCATGGCCGCCCGCAAGCAGGACGCTGGAGATGTGCGTCTGGATCAGCGACACCGGGCGGCCGGAGGCGGACCGCAGCTGCGCCCGCAGCGCCGCCACCAGCGCCGCGTGGCGGGCCATGGCGCCGCCTGCCGGCGCGCGCTTCGCGGGCGACCTGGCCATGGCGGCAGCGTTGTCCCGTTCGCGGCCGCCGGCGTTGACCGCAGTCAAGCGCAGGCGCGACCGATACGGACGCAGGTATGCGGCCGGCACTCGCGGCGCGGTGTCGGCCCGGGGCGAGGCCCGCCTGCCGCCGCGCATCAGGTTGCGCCGGCCGGCGCAAGCAGGACCGCGATGCGCCGGTCGCCGGCCTCCTGCAGGGTCGACCGCGGGTCGGCGCCGAGGTCCTCGCGGGCGCAGACGACGACGCGGACGCGCCGCGCGTGCAGGGCCGGCAGCAGTTCGCGCAGCCCTGGCGCTGCCGCCGATGCGGCCGCTGCCGCCTCGATGACCGGAGCGCCGAGCGCCTCCGCGACCCGCCGCGCCAGTTCGGCCGCGGCAGCGGAGCCGTAGCTGGCGATCGGGCCGGCCCCGCGCTCGCCCCGATGCGGCAGGTACAGAGCCGCCGCCGGCGAGGCGAGCGCCGAGGCCAGCACGCCGGCGAACGGCTGTGTCCAGCGCGCCATCGGCTCCGCGGGTTCGGTGACGACCAGCAGATCGCCGGCTTCGGCATAGCCGCCGAGGGCGGCGCCGGGGCCGCCGCGCGCCACCGCGACCTGCGCCTGCACGCCGGCGCTGCGCGCCGCTTCGAGGCGCCGGCGCAGCAGCGCATTGGCGAGCTCCAGCGCCTGCTCCAGGTCGCCGCGCGTCACGTCGCGCCAGCCGGCCGAGCGCGGATCGAAGGCGCGCGCCGCCGCCAGGTCCGCCAGCGCCAGCGCCGCCAGGTCTTCGAGCAGCACCGCGTGCAGCGGCGCG
>CAYLZU010000379.1:0-3320 GCA_964388005.1 uncultured Burkholderiaceae bacterium | reverse complement strand
TCGTCTGCTGGTGGCACACGAGCGATGAGCGGTGACGAGCACATCGATCGCAAGCGCCCACTGACAATGAGCCTCGACCACTCGGGCTAAGACGACCGAACGAGGGCGGAAGAGCGCTTCGTCCGGCGAACCGCACATCACAGGGAACGACGTCGGCCGGGAAAGCGCTTCGAGAGCGGCCGAGGTGGCTGCGCAAGGCGCCCTCCTGCCCGAGCAGCGTCCCGCACCGAGGAGTACGACGGGAAGCCGCAGGCGCCACGATCGGGGCGCTCAGCGGACCGATTCACAGCCTCGCACCCGGTCGAGAGCCGACGGCGATCGGATCGCCACCGAGGGTGGGCCGGGGCGTTGCGCTACAACGGCTGCAGCGGCGACGGATCGGGCCGCTCGAGCCAGCCGATCACGTCGTCGGCGAAGCGCTGGCATTCCGCCATGGCCCGCCGCCAGTCCCGCTGGCGCGCGGCGTGATCGAGTCCATAGCGGTGGAAGTCGTTGCGGTCGGGCAGCTTGCGGTTGGGCAGCCGGGCCAGCAGCGACGGCGACGGCGCGATCAGCAGGACGTTGTCGAGCCACGGGTGCGCGCGCGCATGTCGCCGCCACGGCAGGAACTTGTCGAGCCAGCCGGCGGTGACGTGCGGGGCGAAATGCGGATAGAGCACCAGCTTCGGAAGTTGCGAGTACGGCAGCAGCAGGTGGTAGTCGATCAGGCCGCCGTCCCAGTACTCGCCGCGCGGCGCGCCGGTCGGGTCGCGCACCGGCTCGGCCAGCAGCGGGATCGAGCCGGAGGCGAGCAGCGCATCCTCGCTGTTGCGCGCGTCGAGCGGCACGCGGTCGATGCCGAAGCGGTCGTAGGCCGACGCCGGAAAGCGCACCTCGCCGGCGGTGAAGATCACCCGCTGCAGGTGCGCGGCGAGCGCCGGGCGCGAGCGCGTGTTGGCGAGCGCGGTACGGGCAAGCGCGGCGCGCGAACCGCCGCGCGCCAGGGCACCGCGCGCCCTTGCGGTGATGACGCTCAACGCGCGGCGGGGGCGCGCCACGACCGACCGCGTCTCGCCGAGCACGGCGCGCACCAGCCTGCGGCACTGGTCGGCCACTTGTACGGGCGTCGGCCGGTGCGGATAGGTCTGCCCGACATAGGCGTCGGCCAGGCGGTCCAGCGCGGCGCCGGGATCCTCTGCCGCCGCGGCCGCCATGCGCCAGGCGCCGATCGAGGCGCCGATCAGCTCCAGCGGCGCCTCGCGCAGCCAGCCGTACGCGGCGTCGAACAGCAGCCGGTCGAGCGGGATCAGCGCCAGCCCCTTGGGTCCGCCGGCTGCTGCCGGGATGCAGCCGATGTCGGAGGGCGCCAGGCCGCGGCTGCGGACGTGAGCCGCGGCGCGCGCGCCGGCGTGGACGAGGAACGACGATCCGGCGCTCACCCGAAGTTGCCTGTCGGCTGCGGCGCGATGAGCGCGCCCGGCCGCTCCGAAGCGCTCATCCCGCAGCGCGCAGCGCGGAGGGTAGTCCAATCAGCCCTCATCGCCGCCCCAAGGGCGAAACCTTTGAGCACCGGCGAGAAGAGCGACTGATGCGCTGCGGAGCGGGCATTCACGCGGATGCCGGAGGTGGCTTCGGCGCCGCGTGCAGCTTCATCATCGCCCGCTCGAACTGCCCGTCGACGAGCAGCGGCACGATCTCCAGCGCCCGCGCGATCGAGTCGTCGATCGCGGCCTCGTCATCGCGCCCGGGCGGGTGCAGCACGAAGTCGGCGACCTCCTGGGCGAGCTGCAGCGTGCGCGGATGGCCGACGCCGATGCGCAGCCGCCAGAAGTCCGGCGTCGCGAGCTTCGCCTGGATGTCCTTCAGGCCGTTGTGTCCGGCGGTGCCGCCGCCGCGCTTCAGCTTCACCGTGCCGGGCGGAAGATCCACCTCGTCGTGCGCGACCAGGACCTGCGTCGGCAGGATCTTGTAGTACAGGGCCAGCGCGACCACCGCCTGGCCCGAGCGGTTCATCCAGGTGCCGGGCTTCAGCAGCCACAGTTCACGGCCGTGATTGCGAAGCCGCGCCACCTCGCCGTGGAACTTGCGCTCGGCGCCGAAGCCGGCGCCGGCCTTGCCCGCCACCGCGTCGACGAACCAGAAGCCGGCGTTGTGACGCGTGCGCGCGTACTCGGCGCCGACGTTGCCGAGGCCGACGATCAGGCGGATGGCATTGCTGGAGTCGATCGTCATCAGAAAAAAGCCCGCCGGCGTTGCCGCCGGCGGGCCGCATTGTGGAGCAAATGCGCTCTACTTCTTCTTGTCCTTGTCGCCGCCCTTCTTCTCGGGGGCCGCAGCCGCGGCCGGCGGCGCCTTCTGCGCCGTGGCCGGAACCTCGGCCGCAGGGGCGGCCGCCGCGGCGGCTTCTTCCTCGACGTGCGCGCCGGCGATCGTCACCGACACCACCACCGGGTTCTCCTTGCCCTTGAGCACGGCCTTGACGCCGTCCGGCAGCTTCAGGTCGCGCACCTTGATCGTGTCCTGCGCCGTCAGGCCCGAGAGGTCGACCTCGATGTACTCCGGCAGGTCCTTCGGCAGGCAGGCGATGTCGACCTCCTGCTGCACGTGGCCGATGATGGCGCCGGAGAGCTTCACCGCCGGCGAGTTCTCCTGGCCGACGAAGTGCAGCGGCACGCGCATGTGGATCGGCTTGTCGGCCGAGACGCGCTGGAAGTCGACGTGCATCACCAGCGGCTTGTACGGGTGCATCTGGAAGTCGCGCAGCAGGACGGGCTCGCTCCTGCCGTCGAGCTCCATGTCGAGGATCGAGGCGTGGAACTTCTCCTTGCGCAGCGAGTGGAACAGCGGGTTGTGGTCGACCTCGATCGGCGTCGCGGCACCGCTGCCGCCGTAGAGGATGCCGGGAACCTTGTTGCCATGGCGCAGGCGGCGGCTCGCACTCGTGCCTTGCGCTTGTCGGGTGTTGGCGATGACCTTCATTTCTCTCTCCGTTGGACCCGCGGGCCGCGACCAGCCACGGCAGGCTGACTCACTCGATGAACAGGCTGCTCACCGAGTCCTCGCGCGAGATGCGCGAAATCGTTTCCGCCAGCAGCGCCGCGCACGACAGCTGCCGGATCTTCGGGCTGACCGCGGCCTGGTCCGACAGCGGGATGCTGTCGGTGACCACCACCTCGTCGAGCACCGAGGCGTTGATGCGCTCGACCGCGCGCCCCGACAGCACCGCGTGCGTGCAGTAGGCCATCACCTTGACGGCGCCGGCCTCGCGCAGCGCCCCGGCGGCCTGGCACAGCGTGTTGGCGGTGTCGACCATGTCGTCCATGATCACGCAGGTGCGGCCC
>CAYLZU010000378.1:0-3322 GCA_964388005.1 uncultured Burkholderiaceae bacterium | reverse complement strand
GATCGAGTCGCTCGGCGCCAAGTTCATCGACGTGCCGTTCGAGACCGACGAGGAACGCGAGATCGCCAAGGGTGTGGGCGGCTACGCGCGGCCGATGCCGCCGGCGTGGATGCAGCGGCAGGCGGCGGAAGTCGCCAAGCGCATCGCCGCCGCCGACATCGTCATCACCACGGCGCTGATCCCGGGGCGCAAGGCGCCGGTGCTGGTCACCGAGGAGATGGTGAAGTCGATGAAGCCGGGCTCGGTGATCCTCGACATGGCGGTCGAGCAGGGCGGCAACTGCGCCCTGAGCGAACTCGGCCGGACGGTGACGAAGCACAACGTGCACATCATCGGCGTGCCGAACCTGCCGGCCACCGTGCCGGCCGACAGCTCGGCCCTGTACGCGCGCAACCTGCTCGACTTCCTGAAGCTGGTGGTGGACAAGGAGGGCAGGTTCTCCGTCAACCTCGAAGACGACATCGTCGCCGCCTGCCTGATGTGCATGGGTGGGGAGATCAGGAGGAAGGCGGCGTGAGCGGGTCGCCGGCCGCGCCTGTCGTCCCTGCGCAGGCGGGGACCCAGGGCCGTCATGGCGAAAGTCACTGGATTCCCGCCTGCGCGGGAATGACGGATGCGCGCCGCTGAACTGATCCGCCGCCGCGCGGCGCGGCTGACGGGGCTCCTCGGCATCGAGCAGCCGATCGTCGGCGGGCCGATGGCGGGAGTGAACACGCCGGAACTCGCTGCCGCGGTCAGCAATGCCGGCGGGCTCGGTTCGATCGGCTGCGGGATGATGGAGCCGGAGGCGATCGAGGCGGCGATCGCCGGGATCCGCGCCCTGACCGACAGGCCGTTCGCGGTCAATCTCTTCATCACGCCGCAGCCCGCCGTCGACGAGGCGCAGATCCTGCGCATGCAGGCCCGTCTGGCGCCCTATCGCAGCGAGCTCGGCCTGCCGCGCGGCAAGCTGCCTTCACGCTTCGCGCCGGACTTCGGCGAGCAGTTCGAGGCCGTTCTGGCGGCGCGGGTGCCGGTGTTCTCGTTCACCTTCGGCGCGCTCGAGGCGCCGCGCGTGCAGGCGCTGCATGCGCAGGGGGCGAAAGTCATCGGCACCGCCACCTGCGTGCGCGAGGCGCGGCAGCTGGCCGAACTCGGCTGCGACGCGGTCGTGGCCTCCGGCATCGAAGCCGGCGGCCACCGCGCCACCTTCGCGGTCGCGGCCGAGGCGGCGCAGGTGGGGCTGTTCGCACTGCTGCCGCAGGTCGCGGCCGCGGTCGACGTGCCGGTGATCGCCGCCGGCGCAGTGATGACCGCCGGGCAGATCGCCGCCGCCTTGCTGCTCGGCGCGGCCGGCGTGCAACTGGGCAGCGGCCTGCTGCGCACGCCGGAATGCGCTGCCTCCGGCGCCTACAAGGCGGCGCTGCAAGGGCTGGAGGACACCGGGACACGGCTGACGCGCGCCTTCTCCGGCCGCTGGGCGCGCGGAGCGGCCAACCGCTTCATGAACGAGATCGACGCCGCCGGCGACATCCCCGCCTACCCGATCCAGAACCGGCTGACGCAGGACATCCGCGCCGCCGCCAATGCGCAGGGCAAGGCCGACTTCATTTCGCTGTGGGCCGGACAGGCGGCCGGGCTGGCGACCACCGAGCCCGCCGGCGACGTGGTGCGCCGGCTGCAGCGCGAACTGGCACAACTTCTGTAGGAGCTCCCGTGGAAGCGATCAACCCCACCGTCATCAACCTGATCATCTTCGTGCTCGCCATCTATGTCGGCTACCACGTGGTGTGGAACGTCACCCCGGCGCTGCACACGCCGCTGATGAGCGTCACCAACGCCATCTCGGCGATCATCATCGTCGGCGCCATGCTGGCGGCGGCGCTGACCGAAACCGTACTGGGCAAGAGCATGGGCGTGCTGGCGGTGGCGCTGGCGGCGGTCAACGTCTTCGGCGGCTTCCTGGTGACGCGGCGGATGCTGGAGATGTTCAAGAAGAAGGAGCCGAAGAAGGCCGAGGGGGCGAAGTGATGACGGCGGGAGTGGCTGTGCAGTGTCATTCCCGCGCAAGCGGGAATCCAGCGACCTTCAACGACACTGGGTCCCCGCTTCCGCGGGGACGACACGCCGTGGGCGTGTCGCTTGCTCGGAGCGCGAAATGAGCCTGAACGTCGTCATCCTGCTGTACCTGGTCGCCAGCGTCTGCTTCATCCAGGCGCTCAAGGGGCTGTCGCACCCGACCACCTCGCGCATCGGCAACGTGTTCGGCATGGTCGGCATGGCCATCGCGATGGCGACCACGGTGGCGCTGATCTTCCGGGTGGCGCCGCAGATGGCCGGCGTCGGCATGGGCTGGATCCTCGCCGGGCTGGTGGTCGGCGGCGCCATCGGCACCACCATCGCCTTCAAGGTCGAGATGACCAAGATGCCGGAGATGGTCGCCTTCATGCACTCGATGATCGGCCTGGCGGCGGTGTTCATCGCCATCGCCGCGGTCGCCGAGCCGTGGGCGTTCTCCATCGTCGAGCGCGGCGGCCCCATTCCGCTCGGCAACCGGGTGGAGCTGTTCATCGGCGCCTTCGTCGGCGCGATCACCTTCTCGGGATCGGTGATCGCCTTCGGCAAGCTCGCCGGCCGCTACAAGCTGCGGGTGTTCAGGAGCGCGCCGGTCGTCTTCCCCGGCCAGCACATGCTGAACCTGGTGCTGGCCATCGCCATGCTGGTGTTCGGCATCTGGTTCGCCGCCACCCAGCAGTGGCTGCCGTTCTGGGCCATGCTGGCGATCGCCTTCGCGCTCGGGGTGCTGATCATCATCCCGATCGGCGGCGCCGACATGCCGGTGGTGGTGTCGATGCTGAACAGCTACTCGGGCTGGGCGGCGGCCGGTATCGGTTTTTCGCTCAACAACTCGATGCTGATCATCGCCGGCTCGCTGGTGGGATCCTCGGGCGCGATCCTGTCCTACATCATGTGCCGGGCGATGAACCGCTCGTTCTTCAACGTCATCCTCGGCGGCTTCGGGCAGGAGGGCGGCACCGCCGCCGCCGGCGGCGAGCAGCGGCCGGTGAAGTCCGGCTCGCCCGACGATGCCGCCTTCCTGATGGCCAATGCCGAGAGCGTGGTGATCGTTCCGGGCTACGGCCTGGCGGTGGCGCGCGCCCAGCACCCGCTGAAGGAACTCGCCGACAAGCTGATCGCCAAGGGCATCCAGGTGCGCTACGCGATCCACCCGGTGGCCGGCCGCATGCCGGGACACATGAACGTGCTGCTCGCCGAGGCCGAGGTCCCGTACGACCAGGTCTTCGAGATGGAGGACATCAACTCCGAGTTCGCCGACACCGAC
>CAYLZU010000377.1:0-3322 GCA_964388005.1 uncultured Burkholderiaceae bacterium | reverse complement strand
CGTCGAGGATTTCAGCGTTCGAAAGTGCCATTGCAAGACTCCTGATGCGTTGTGTGTTTGCGTTGCTGAATGCGGATGGGGCTCAGGCGGGCACCTGCTCCTTGGCGTCGCGGACGGCCGCCAGCGTGCGCACGAGGCGCGCGGGCACCTCGTTGAGCGTGCGGACGAACTGGCCGATCGGCGCCTGCATCGTCGCCATCAGCCGGGCGAGCAGTTCCTCGCGGCTGGGCATCGTTGCCAGCGACTTGACGCCGGCCTCGTCCATGACGAAGCCGGGCATCGCGCCGCCCTTGAGCACGAGCTTGTCGTTGTCCTTCGCGAATGCGGCGAGCACCTTTGCGGCAGCGACCGGATCAGCCGAAAAACCGTACATCAGCGGCCCGACGAGCTTGTCGGACAGGCCGGCGAATGCGGTTCCGGTGACGGCGCGACGCGCCAGGGTGTTCTTGAGCACCCGCAACTGGACACCCTCGCCGCGCGCCTGCTTGCGCAGCTTGGTGACCGAGCCCACATCCAGTCCACGGTATTCGGCCACGACGATCGTGTGCGCCTTCGCCACGAGAGCGGAGACTTCCTCGACCTTGGCCGCCTTCTGCTGCCGGTTCATACCCACGGTACTGGCTCCATTGACTCAAAATGGTGCTTGCCTTGCGGCATCGCACCGGCTCAAAAACCGGCGACCAACCGAGATGCCCTTGAGCCGCTTGCCCCTGGCGGAGCGCACAACGCAAAAACTCTCTTCGGGTTCACCGTCTGCGCTGGATCCGGCAGGCCCGATCGGCGGGTCCGTGTCGTCGGACGTGACGACCCGCCAAAGGTGCCGGTGATTAACGAAGCTCGGCCCGCTCGCCTCACGCCTGCCACGGCGCTCGCGGCCCAACCTCTTCCAGCGGTCTTTGACAGCGGCGTCACCGTTGCCGGCGACGCAGCCCAAAGCCCTGTTCGGGCCCGGCCGTCGCCGGGCCCCGGAAATCCTCTGCTAAGCGTTCAAGCTGGCCTGGTCGACGCGAACGCCGATGCCCATCGTCGAGGACAGCGAAATCTTGCGCACGAACACGCCCTTGCTCGAAGCCGGCTTGGCCTTGTTCAGGGCATCGACCAGCGCCGCCAGGTTGGCGCGCAGCCGGTTCGCCTCGAACGAGGCGCGGCCGATCGTGCAATGGACGATGCCGCCCTTGTCGCTGCGGAACTGCACCTGACCGGCCTTGGCGTTCCTGACCGCCCCGGCAATGTCGGCCGTCACCGTGCCGACCTTCGGGTTCGGCATCAGGCCGCGGGGTCCCAGGATCTGGCCGAGCTGGCCGACCACCCGCATCGCGTCCGGCGAGGCGATCACGACGTCGAAGTCCATGAAGCCTTCCTTGACCTTGGCGGCGAGGTCGTCGAAACCGACCACGTCGGCGCCGGCGGCCTTCGCTTCCTCGGCCTTGGCGCCCTGCGTGAACACCGCCACCCGCACCGACTTGCCGGTGCCCTCGGGCAGCACGACCGAGCCGCGCACGGCCTGATCGGACTTCTTGGCGTCGACTCCGAGCACGACGGCGACGTCGACCGACTCGTCGAACTTGGCGGTAGCCGTCTGCTTGATCAGCGACAGCGCGGCGTCGACCGGATAGCTCTTGTTCGCCTCCACCCGGGCGCGGATCGCCTTGGCACGTTTGGACACTCGCGGCATCTTCAGACCCCTTCCACGGTGATGCCCATGCTGCGGGCGGAGCCGGCGATGGTGCGCACCGCCGCATCGAGATCGGCAGCGGTGAGATCGGGCAGCTTGGCCTTGGCGATCTCCTCCGCCTGGGCGCGGGTGATCTTGCCCACCTTGTCGGTGTGCGGCCGTGGCGAGCCCTTCTCGATCTTCGCCGCCTTCTTGATCAGGATCGTCGCCGGCGGCGTCTTCATCACGAACGTGAAGCTCTTGTCCGCGAATGCCGTGATCACGACCGGGATCGGCAGGCCCGGCTCAAGCCCCTGGGTCTGGGCGTTGAACGCCTTGCAGAACTCCATGATGTTCAGCCCGCGCTGGCCGAGCGCCGGGCCGATGGGCGGCGACGGATTCGCCTTCCCGGCCGGCACCTGCAGCTTGATGAAGCCGACTATCTTCTTGGCCATTCAAAGACTCCCTGAGTGCAAGCGTCGGTTCGGGCGGGCCCTACTTCGACTCCTCGTTGTACTTCCAACACCACGATCCCTGACGCGGATCGGACTCGGCCGCAATCAGCGGCGCAACACTTCAGACCTTCTCGACCTGGCCGAACTCCAGGTCCACCGGAGTCGAGCGACCGAAGATCGTCACCGACACGCGCACCCGGCTCTTGTCGTAGTTCACTTCCTCGACGTTGCCGTTGAAGTCGGCGAACGGACCGTCCTTGACGCGGACCATTTCCCCGACCTCGAACAGGACCTTGGGCTTCGGCTTCTCGTAGCCCTCCTGCATGCGCAGCAGGATCTCGTCGACTTCCTTCTGCGGCAGCGGCGAGGGCTTGTGCGAGCTGCCGCGCGTCGAGGCCGAGCCGCCGAGGAATCCCGTCACCTTCGGCGTGCTCTTGACCAGATGCCAGGCCTCGTCGGTCATTTCCATCTCGACCAGCACGTAGCCCGAATACAGCCGCCGCTCGGTGATCGCCTTCTTGCCGCCCTTGACCTCGACCACTTCCTCGGTCGGCACGAGGATGCGGCCGAACTGCGATCGCAGCCCCTCGCGATCGATACGCTCCTGCAGCGCCTTGGCCACGCTTTTTTCCATGCCCGAGTAGGCATGGACCACATACCAGCGCTTGGTGCCGCCGGTCTTCGGAGCCTCGGTGGTCGTCACTGCTTCACCCATCATCTCCACCCCAGCAGCAAGTCGTACAGGCCCCATTCGAGCAGCTTGTCGATGAGAAAGAGAAACAGCGCCATCACCACGACCAGCGCAAAGACAATGCCGGTCATGTTCACGGTCTCCTTGCGCGTCGGCCAGACCACGCGGCGCGTCTCGTCGTAGGACTCGCGGGCGAAGGCGAGAAACTGCTTGCCCTGCGGCGAGAACCAGGCAATGCCGATGCCAAGCAGGATCCCCGCGGCCAGGATCCCGACCCGGTTGAGCATCGGCTGCTCGGTCAGGAAGCTGAAGCCGAACACCCCCGCCAGCACGGCAATGACGGCGAGCACGACCAGCGCCGTCGCGGCCTTGCTTCCCACGGTTTCGATGTTCTGAGTCGTCATTGACGTCCTGAGGAACGGCCACGCGGCCCTGGATCAGCCGCGGCGGCCGGGTCCTTCGATTACGGTGGCAGGGGCAGAGGGAATCGAACCCCCAACCTTCGGTTTTGGAGACCGACGC
>CAYLZU010000376.1:0-3329 GCA_964388005.1 uncultured Burkholderiaceae bacterium | reverse complement strand
GGCGCCGTGATGAATCCGAAAGCGGCAGCGCGCCGGGCAGCGTGACGGCACCCCGTTTCGGGATCAAACCTCGTTGGAAAAGACTGGAAAAGACTGGGAGATGACACGGCGTTGAGTGCGCGGTAGAACCCGCTGCCGCCGCAGAGATCGGGCGCGGCGTCGGTCCCAACGTGGCAGTTCGTTCCGACGCCGCACCCACACGTCGCTGAACACGCGTGCCAGCGCAGTATTTCACTGGCGGCGCCCCTTCGTCCAGCGCTCTTCGGCAGGAGTCGAAGAGCGCTGCTTGGAGCCGACCGCCCGCTTGTTCCTGTGCGCCCGCTGCCGCGCCCAGGTGGCCCTGTGCAGCCGCTGCGATCGCGGCCAGATCTACTGCGGCGCCCAGTGCTCGCAACAGGCCCGGCGCCACTCCCAGTGCGCGGCGGCGCACCGCTATCAAGCCAGCCGCCGCGGCCGGCTGGCACACGCCGCGCGGCAGCGCCGCTATCGCGCGCGCCGGCAGAAAGTGACGCATCAGGGTTCCGCTGCCACCGCCGCTGCTGCTTTACTGGCGGCCGGGCAAGACGCCGAGCCGACCGCCGTCACCACCGCGCAGGCCGCGCGCCCGCACTGGCATTGCCAGCGCTGCGGGGCGCGTTGTGCGCCCTGGGTCCGCAGCGGCTTTCTGCGTCATCACCCCGTGCATCGAACCCGCCATCCGGATCGCCGAGGACCCGCCCCATGACCATTTCGCCCGATCTCGAAGCGCAGATCCTGCGCTACTGGCACGTCGAGCGCTGGCGCATGAACACGATCGCCCGCCAACTGCATGTGCATCACGGCACCGTGGCGCGCGTGCTGCGCCAGGCGGGGCTGCCGCGCCTGGGTCCGCCGGCCCGAGCCAGTGCCGTCGATCCGTATCTGCCGTTCATCCTGGCGACGCTGCAGAAGTTCCCGACACTGACCGCCGCCCGCCTGTACGCCATGGTGGTCGAACGCGGGTATCGGGGCCGGCCCGATCACTTCCGCCATCTCATATCGCTGCACCGGCCGCGCGGACCTGCCGAAGCCTATCTGCGGCTGCGCACGCTGCCCGGCGAGCAAGGACAAGTCGACTGGGCCCATTTCGGCAGTCTCACCATCGGCCGCGCGCGCCGGGCGCTGATGGCCTTCGTGATGGTCCTGAGCTACTCGCGCTCGATCTACCTGCGCTTCTTCCTCGACGCGCGGCTGGAGAGCTTCCTGCGCGGCCACCTCGGCGCCTTTGCCGCCTGGTCCGGTGTGCCGAGAGTCCTCCTGTACGACAACCTGAAGAGCGCCGTGCTCGAGCGCGTCGGCGACGCCATCCGGTTTCATCCCGAGCTGCTCGCCTTTGCCGCCCATCATCGCTTCGAGCCACGGCCGGTGGCGGTGGCGCGCGGCAACGAGAAGGGGCGGGTGGAGCGGGCGATTCGCTATGCCCGCGATGCCTTCTTCGCCGCCCGCGCGTATCGCGACCTGGACGATCTGAACGCGCAGGCGGCGGCGTGGTGCGCGGGTCCCGCCGCCGAGCGGCCGTGCCCCGAGGCGCCGGCGCTGACCGTGCGCGAAGCCTTGGCGCAGGAGAGCCCGCACCTGCTGGCGTTGCCCGAGCACGCCTATCCGGTCCTCGAACGCGTCGCGGTCAGCGCCGACAAGACCCCGTACGTGCGCTTCGACCTGAACGACTACTCGATCCCGCATACCCACGTCCGCCGCGAGTTGGTGGTGCTGGCCGAGCCCGAGCGCGTGCGCGTGGTCGACGGCACGGTCGTGCTGGCCGAGCACCGGCGCAGCTACGACAAGGGCGCGTGCATCGAAGATCCGGCCCACATCGAGGCGCTGGTGGCGGCCAAGCGCGCCGCGCGCCAGCACCGCGCCACGCACCGGCTGGCCCATGCGGTGCCGGCCAGCGCCGCCTTGCTCGAGCGCGCCGCCAGCCGCGGCCACAACCTGGGCTCGATCACCGCCGCGCTCGGCCGCCTGCTCGATCGCTATGGCGCCGCCGAACTGCAGGCGGCCATCGAGGCGGCGCTGGCGGCCGATGTGCCGCATCCGAACGCGGTGCGGCTGGCACTGGAGCGGCGCCGCCAGGAGCGCAACGAGCCGCCGCCGGTGGCGGTGGCGCTGCCCGCGCACGTGGCCGCGCGCGACGTCGCGGTGGCCCCGCACCGGCTCGATCGCTACGACCAACTGACGGGGCCACAGCATGACGACGACTGAACCGCTGCGCCAACGCGCCCAGGCCTTGCGCCTGCACGGACTGCTGGCGCACTGGGCCGAGGTGGCGGCCGCGCCGTGGCTGGCGCCGTTCATCGACTGGGAAGAGCAGGAGCGCGCCCGCCGCAGCCTGGAGCGGCGCCTGGCCGCCGCGCACATCGGCCAGTTCAAGCCCCTGGTGGACTTCGACTGGGCCTGGCCCAAGCGCTGCGACCGGGCCGCGATCGAGGAGCTGATGACGCTCGCGTTCCTGCAGGAGGCCACCAACGTGATCCTGGTCGGCCCCAACGGCACCGGCAAGTCGACCCTCGCCCGCAACCTGGCGCATCAGGCGCTGGTGCACGGCCACACGGTGCTGTTCGTCACCGCCGGCCAGCTGCTGGGCGATCTGGCCGCTCTCGACAGCGACTCGGCGCTGCGGCGGCGGCTGCGCCACTACGCGGCCGCCGACCTCCTGTGCATCGACGAGGTCGGCTACCTGTCGTACTCGAACCGCCACGCCGATCTGCTGTTCGAGCTGACCAGCCGCCGCTACGGCCACAAGAGCACCCTGATCACGACCAACAAACCGTTCTCGGAATGGAAGGACGTGTTCCCCAACGCGGCCTGCGTCGTCTCGCTGATCGACCGGCTGATCCACAACGCCGAGATCGTGCCGCTCGAAGGCGAGTCCTACCGCCTGAAGGAAGCGCGCGAACGCGCCGAGCGACGCGCGCAGCAGCGGCGCAAGGCCAAGCGGTGAGGCACAACGAGTCCGCACCCGCGGACTTGCCGAGCGAGGACCTCCGGATCGACATCGCGCTCGACTGGTCGCCCGCACAGGCGCTGGCCGCCTACCAGTGGCTCGCCATCGTGCGCGACCGCATCTGGCTGCTGTACGGGCAAGACATCGTGCGGCTGCTGCGCGACGATGCCGCCCCAATGACTCCACCCTGCGCCGGCGCCGACGACCCGCCGTTCTGACTCTGCGCCGCGCCCCCGCCACCGCGGCCGCCCCGCTGGCCGTCCGCCCGCGCCCTCGCCGCCAATTACCCGCGGATTTGCACCGCCGTTAACACATGGAGAAGCAAAGGCCGTGCACAGTCTGCGTGTCGATCTCATCAGCCCCCCCC
>CAYLZU010000375.1:0-3330 GCA_964388005.1 uncultured Burkholderiaceae bacterium | reverse complement strand
GCTTCATCGGCGTCGCTTCGGTCGGCGTCAGGTTGATGGCGCTGGCGTTGTTGACCAGGATGTCGATGCCGCCGAACTTCTCCGCCGTCTGCCGCGCCGCCTCGACGACCTGCGCTTCCTCGCGGATGTCGACCTGCAGCGGCAGGCACCTGCCGCCGGCGGCCTCGATCTCCTGCGCCGCGCTGTGGATCGTCCCCGGCAGCTTCGGGTTCGGCTCCGCCGTCTTGGCCGCGATGGCGACGTTGGCTCCGTCGGCGGCGCAGCGCCGGGCGATGGCCAGGCCGATGCCGCGCGAGGCGCCGGAAATGAAGATCGTCTTGCCGTTCAGGTTCATGTCTTCTCCTCCGAAAGCGGTTGCGGCGCGAGGACGTCGCGCGCGATGACTTCGGCCAGGTGTTCAGCCACGCGGGCGTACAGCCCGGGGCCGGGATGGAAGCCGTCGCTGGCCATCAACTCGGGCTGCATCACGCCCTCCATCGGCACGTGCGCAACCCGCGGCCGCGCCAGCGGCCAGTTCCTCGCCCAGCGGGCCTGGGCGCGATTGTTCCGCCGCGCCATCTGCCCGGCCCACCACGCCAGCGGCTGCGGCAGCGATGGGAACAGCTCCATCTCCGGCAGCGCCGGAAACAGCACCTGGCCGACCTCGGCGTGCGCCTCCAGCCAGAGCGCGATCTCGCCGCGGTGCTTCAGCGCCTGCGCGATCGGCACCTGGTTGGTGATGTCGTTGACCCCCACCACGACGATCGCGACGTCGGCCTCCGGGACCTCGCGCGCCTTCAGGTAGGCCAGCGCCGAGGCCGAGGTCAGTCCGGTCTGCGCCAGCAGCGTCCAGCGGACGGCCCGATCGAGGCGCTGCGCCAGTTGCCGCGCCAGCGGCCGCGCCAGCGCGACGTCCTGGTGCGGCGCGCCGACGCCGACCGCGCTCGAGTCGCCGACCACCAGCAGCCTGAGCGCGCCGGGCCGCCCGGGCAGCGACTTGCCGGGCGCCTCGCGCGAGGGAAGCCCAGCGGCAGCGCCCGGCTCCGCAGCGCCCGGCCCCCGATCGCGCAGCGCCGAGGGTGGCCGGGTCTGTTCGCCGCCGCCTTCGCGCGCCGAGCGCGGGCCGGGCGGCTCGGGCAGAGGCTCGGTGCCGGCGCGAACGCGCTGCGCCTGCGCCAGCAGCAGCGGGAACAGCAGCGCGCGGGCAACGATGTCGATCATCGCGGGCGGGCGGTCAGCGCTTCGGCCACAGCACCATCTGCGTGCAGCGGAACAGCGCCAGCGTCCTGCCGCCCGCGACCTCGCGCACCGTCGCGTCCCACACCTGCGTCGTGCGGCCCAGGTGAGCGCCGGCGGCCACCGCCTCCAGCAGGCCCTCGGTGGCGGTGCCGAGGAAGTTGCACTTCAGCTCGACGGTGGTGAAGCTCTCGGCGCCGTCGGGCAGGTGGGCGATGGTGGCAAAGCCGCAGGCGGTGTCGGCGAGCGCGATCACGGTGGCGGCGTGCAGGAAGCCGTTGGGCGCCAGCATCCGCGGCTGGATCCGCAACTGCATCGCCAGCTCGCGCTCGTCGAGGCGCACCACCTTCAACCCGAACCAGTCGGGCAGGCGGTTGCTCGAGCGCGCGTTCAGCGCTTCGAGGGTGATGTCGCGGCGCAGCTTCATCGGCGTCTGCCTGCCTGATGCGGTCAGCCGGTCCCGCGCGATCGCGGCGCCGGCAACGGTCGCTCAGCCGAAGCGCGAGAAATCCGGCTTGCGCCGTTCGAAGAAGGCGGAAAACGCCTCCTTCGCCTCGGCGCTGCCCAGCAGGCGGCCGAAACTGCGCGCCTCGTCCTCGATGATCTTCTCGGTCACCGCCGTCCACGCCGACTTCATCAGCCGTTTGGTTTCGCGCACCGACGTCGGCGGCAGGCCGACGAAGCGCGCCGCCTGCCTTTTCGCGTAGCCGAGCACCTCGTCGGGCGGCAGGATGCGGTTGACGATCTTCATCTCGGACGCCTCCTCGGCGCTGATCGGCTCCGACAGCAGCAGCTTCTCCGCCGCCTTGTGATAGCCGGCGGCAAGCGGCACCAGCAGGCTGGAGGCGAACTCCGAACACAGGCCGAGGGAGACGAACGGCATCGAGAACATGGCGTTGTCGGCGCAGTAGACGAGGTCGCAATGCAGCAGCATGGTGGTGCCGATCCCCACCGCCGCGCCGTTGACCGCCGCCACCACCGGCTTCTCGGCGTAGCCGAGCGCGGCCATGAACCGGAACACCGGCGCGTCCATCCCCGCCGGCGGGTTCCTCATGAAGTCCTCGAGATCGTTGCCGGCGGTGAAGATGTCCGGCTGGCCGTGGATCAGGATCGCCCGCACCGAAGCGTCGTCGTGCGCGGCGGCGATGGCGTCGGCCATCTGCTGGTACATCGCCACCGTGATGGCGTTCTTCTTCTCCGGCCGCGCGATCTCGATGCGCGCCACGCCGTCGGCTGTTTCGGTGCGGATCATCTGCCTGCCTCCGTATCTTTCGCCACGTGTTGTCCGCGCACAGGCGCAGCATCCCGTCGCCCTCCCCTCGGGGGAGGGCCGGGGGGGCCGTGCAGTTGACATGCGGGTGAGCGCCGGGCCGCCCCAGGCTCCCCCGCCTGACTCTTGCGCTGCTCGCGCCAGCGAGCAGCGCCGCCGAGGGTGCACGTGCGATGCGGCGAGCCGCATCGCGTACTCGCGAGGCGACCTACATCCTCTCGAAGATCCCCGCTGCCCCCATGCCGGTGCCGACGCACATCGTCACCATGCCGTACTTCAGGTTCTTGCGGCGCAGCGCGTGCACCACCGTGGCCGAGCGGATCGCCCCGGTGGCGCCGAGCGGGTGGCCGAGCGCGATCGCGCCGCCCATCGGGTTGACCTTGGTCGCGTCCAGCCCGAGGTCGCCGATCACCGCCAGCGCCTGCGCGGCGAACGCCTCGTTCAGCTCGATCCAGCCCATGTCCTCGGCCTTCAGCCCGGCGAGCCGCAGCGCCACCGGGATCGCCTCCTTCGGGCCGATGCCCATGATCTCCGGCGGCACGCCGCGGATGGAAAAGGAGACGAAGCGGGCCAGCGGCGTCAGGTTGAACTGCTTCAGCGCCCGTTCGCTGACCACGATCAGCGCGCCGGCGCCATCGGAGGTCTGCGAGCTGTTGCCGGCGGTGACGCTGCCCTTGGCGGCGAACACCGGCCTGAGCTTGCCCAGCGCCTCGATGCTGGTGTCGGCGCGCGGGCCTTCGTCGAGCGCCACCTTCTTGGTCGCCACGGCGAGCTCGCGGCGGGACAGGTCGGGGAACTTCTCGACCACCTCGATCGGCGTGATCTCGTCGCTGAACTCGCCGGCC
>CAYLZU010000374.1:0-3331 GCA_964388005.1 uncultured Burkholderiaceae bacterium | reverse complement strand
AGGCCGACCTCGAGACCCGGGCGCAGGACCTGCGCCGCCGGCTCGGCCTGCAGGCGATCCTGCTGACGCGCAGCGAGGAAGGCATGACCCTGTTCACCGACGGCCCGGCCTGGAGCATCCCGGCGCAGGCGCGCGAGGTGTTCGACGTCAGCGGCGCCGGCGACACCGTGATCGCCGTGCTGGCGGTGATGATCGCGGCCGGCCGGCCGCTGCACGCCGCGGTCGCCGCCGCCAACCGCGCCGGCGGCATCGTCGTCGGCAAGCTCGGGACGGCGACGGTATCGTACGCGGAACTGTTCGAGGACAGCCCCGCATCATGACCGTCATCGTCACCGGCGCCGCCGGCTTCATCGGCGCCAACCTGGTCCGCGCGCTGAATGCGCGCGGCGAGACCGACATCATCGCCGTCGACAACCTCACCCGTGCCGACAAGTTCCGCAACCTGGTCGACTGCGAGATCGCCGACTACCTCGACAAGGACGACTTCCGCGCCCGGCTGGCGCGCGGCGCCATCGGCCGGGCGGCGGTCGTCTTCCACCAGGGCGCCTGCTCGGACACGATGGCCACCGACGGCCGCTACATGCTCGACAACAACTTCCGCTGTTCGCTCGAGCTGCTCGACTGGTGCCAGGCGCATCGGGTGCCGCTCGTCTACGCCTCGTCGGCATCGGTGTACGGCCTCGGGCCCGTGTATTCGGAAGCGCGCGAGCACGAGCGGCCGCTGAACGTCTACGGCTATTCCAAGTTCCTGTTCGACCAGATCGTCCGCCGCAGGCTGGCGTCGTTCGGCGCGCCGGTGATCGGGCTGCGCTACTTCAATGTCTACGGCCCGCGCGAGGCGCACAAGCTGCGCATGGCCTCGGTGGCGTTCCATCACTTCCACCAGTTCCGCGCCGACGGCAGGGTGCGGCTGTTCGAAGGCAGCCACGGCTACGGCAATGGCGAGCAGCGGCGCGACTTCATCCACGTCGACGATGCGGTCGCGGTCAACCTGCACTTCGCCGACCGGCCCGCCACCGGCATCTACAACGTCGGCACCGGCCGGGCGCAGCCGTTCAACGACGTGGCGCTGGCGGTGGTCAACAGCCTTCGCGCCGGCGAGCCGCCGCTGTCGCTCGCCGAAGCGGTCGGGCGCGGGCTGATCGAGTACGTCCCGTTTCCGGATGCCTTGCGCGACCGGTACCAGGCGTATACCCAGGCCGACCTGACGCGGCTGCGCGCCGCCGGATTCAGCGCGCCGATGGCCACCGTCGAGCAGGGAGTCGCCGCCTACGTCGGCTGGCTGCTGGGCCAATCGTGATGCCGGCCGCGCCGCAACGCGCTGCCTTCCTCGACCGCGACGGCGTCATCAACGTCGATCGCGGCTATGTCTTCCGGCGCGAGGACTTCGAGTTCGTCCCCGGCGCGCTCGGGGCCTGCGCCCGACTGCACCATCTTGGCTTCGCCCTCGTGGTGGCGACCAACCAGTCGGGCATCGGCCGCGGCCTGTACACCGAGGACGAGTACCGCCGACTGACCGACTGGATGCGGGCGCAGTTCGCCGCCGCCGGCGCACCGCTGGCCGGCGTCTATCACTGCCCGCACCATCCCGAGGCACGGCTTGCCGCCTGCCGTCGCGTCTGCGCCTGCCGCAAGCCGGCGCCCGGCATGCTGCTGGCGGCGGCGCGCGATCTCGCGCTCGACCTGTCGCGCTCGATCCTCTTCGGCGACAAGGACTCCGACATGGCCGCCGCGGCGGCGGCCGGAATCGCGCAGCGAGTGCTGCTCGGCACCGACGGTCTCGGGGTGCCCCCGTCCACCCCTGTAACGCTGGCGACCGCCCGCTTTGCTTCGCTTGCCGATGCCGTGGCGAGCGGGCTGCCCGAAGCCGCACCCGCGGTCACGCATGGCTAGCGCGCCGCTGTTCGAGGCGAAGATCGTCTCCCGCGCCGACCTGGCCCGAGCCTCGGCCCGGCTCGCGCGGCCGCTGGTGCTGACCAACGGCGTCTTCGACCTTCTGCATCGCGGCCATGTCACCTGCCTCGCCCGCGCCCGCGCGCTCGGCGCCAGCCTGGTGGTGGCGGTCAACTCCGACGCTTCGGTGCGGCGGCTCGGCAAGGGCGACGACCGGCCGATCAACGCCGAAGCCGACCGGGCGGCGGTGCTGGCGGCGCTTCAGGACGTGACGCTGGTCACCGTATTCGACGAGACCGTGCCGCTGCCGGTGCTCGAGATGGTCCGCCCCGATGTCTACGTCAAGGGGGGTGATTACGACCTGGCGGCGGTCCCGGAGGCGCAACTGGCCCGCAGCTGGGGGGCGATGACGATCGCCATCCCGTTCGAGCACGAGCGCTCGACCACGGCGCTTCTGAACAGGGTGCGCGGCCGTTGAGCGTATCCCGTGTCCCGATCGCCCGTTCACCGCGCGAAGGAGCGAAGGCGCGCTGATGGGTGCCGGCGACGACGCCCTGTGGGTGATCGGCGACATCCAGGGCTGCCGCGACAGTCTGGAGCGGCTGCTGGCGCAACTGCCGCCGCAGTCACGGCTGCTGTTTCTCGGCGACCTCGTCAACCGCGGCCCGGATTCGCTCGGCGCATTGCGGCTGGTGCGGTCGCTCGGTGACCGCGCGGTGGCGCTGCTCGGCAACCATGACCTGCACCTGCTCGCCGCCGCCGCCGGCATCCGGCCGCAGCACGACGACGACACGCTGGCCGACGTTCTCGCCGCGCCCGACCGCGACCAGCTTCTCGGCTGGCTGCGCGAGCGGCCGCTGGCCCACTTCGAAGCCGGAACGCTGTTCGTTCATGCCGGTGTCCCACCGCAGTGGACGGTCGAGCAGACGCTGGCCCTTGCCGGCGAGGTCGAGGCGCGGCTGTCGGCGTCTGACCACGAACCCTTCCTGGCCACGATGTACGGCAACCATCCCTCGCGATGGGACGATGCGCTCGAAGGCGCCGAACGCGCCCGGGTGGTGATCAATGCGCTGACGCGCCTGCGCTTCGTCGATGCCGACGGCGCGATGAACCTGAAGATCAAGGACGGGAGCGCGCCGCCCGGGCTGGTGCCCTGGTTCGATCACCCGGCGCGCGCCACCCGCGGCACACCGGTCGTCTTCGGCCACTGGTCCACGCTCGGGCTGATGCTGCGCGACGATGCCGTGTGCCTGGACACCGGCTGTGTCTGGGGCGGCTCGCTCAGCGCCCTTTCGTGGCCGTCCCGGCGGCTGGTGCAGACGCGCTGTCCGCCGTATCACCGGCCCGGCCCGCCGCGGCGTTGAAGCATCGGCCGCGCGGGGCCGGCACACCGAGCCAGGCGGCGACGCGTTCGGCGGCCGCTTCGGCGACGTGGTGG
>CAYLZU010000373.1:0-3347 GCA_964388005.1 uncultured Burkholderiaceae bacterium | reverse complement strand
ACTCGTTCAGGTCGACGTGCTTGATCTCGACGTTGGTGACCTTGATGCCCCAGGCGTCGGTCTGCGCGTCGAGGATCTTCTGTACGTCCAGGTTCAGCTTCTCGCGCTCGGCCAGCATCTCGTCGAGCTCGTGCTTGCCGAGCACCGCGCGCAGCGTCGTCTGCGCCAGCTGGCTCGTCGCCTGCAGGAAGTTGGCCACCTGGATGATCGCCTTTTCAGGATCGACGACGCGGAAGAAGACGATGGCGTTGACCTTCACCGACACGTTGTCGTGCGAGATCACGTCCTGCTCGGGAACGTCCATCGTCACCACCCGCAGATCGACGCGGACCATCTGCTGGATGCCGGGCAGGACGATCACCAGCCCGGGTCCCTTGACCTTCCAGAAGCGGCCGAGCATGAACACGACGCCGCGCTCGTACTCGCGCAGGATGCGGAACGACGAGGCGACGACGATCAGGGCCAGAAGCAGCAGCGTGCCGAGACCGAACTGGAAGCCGAACATGGTCGTTCACTCCTTGCGGCTGTTGACGGGTTGCGACGGCAGCGGCTCGACCTCGAGCACCAGGCCGTCGAGGGCGCGGACGCGGACCTTCTGTCCGGCCGCCAGCGGCGCCTGGCTGCGGACCTGCCAGCGCTCGCCGTGGATGAAGGCCCAGCCGTCGGCGTCGATCACCTCGCCGACCGACCCGATCATCTCCTCGCGGCCGCTGACGACGCGGCTGCGGCGGGCCCGCAGCGCCATGCCGCCGGCGACGATGATCAGCGCGCCGCTGACGAGCGCGGCGGCGGCGATCACCGGCAGCGGGATGCCGAAGCCCTCGACCTCGGTGTCGATCAGCAGCGCCGCGCCGAGCGCGAATGCGACGATGCCGCCGATGCCGAGCACGCCGAAGCTGGGAAGGAAGGCCTCGGCGATCATCAGCGCCAGCCCGAGCAGGATCAGGCCGAGCCCGGCGTAGTTGATCGGCAGCAGCTGCAGCGCGTACAGGCCGAGCAGCAGGCAGATGCCGCCGGCGACACCGGCGACGCCGAAGCTCGGGGTCGAGAACTCGAAGAACAGGCCGTAGATGCCGATCAGCATCAGGATCAGCGCCACGCTCGGGCTGGTGATCACCGACAGGAAGCGGTTGCGCGCGTCCGGTTCGATGGCGACGAGCGGCGCGCCGGCCGTCTCCAGCGTCACCGTCCGCTCCAGCACCTTGACCTCGCGGCCGTGCAGCGCCTTGAGCAGCGCCGGCACGTCGGCGGCGACGAGGTCGATCACCTTCTCCTTCAGCGCCTGCTCGGCCGACAGGCTGGCGCCCTCGCGCACCGCGCGCTCCGCCCAGTCGGCGTTGCGGCCGCGCAGCTCGGCCAGGCTGCGGATGTACGCCACCGCGTCGTTGACCTGCTTGGCCCGCATCGCGTCGGCCGGTGCCGCGGGGGCAGGGGAGGCGGCCGGCTTCTTCGCCGCCTTGCGGTCGTCGTCGTCGCCCTCGGAGGCGGGCTTGCGCGCCGGGCGGTCGTCTCCCGGTGCCGACCCGGGAATGCCCAGCGGCACCGGCGTGGCGGCGCCGAGGTTCGTCGCCGGCGCCATCGCCGCGACGTGGCTGGCGTAGAGGATGTAGGTGCCGGCGCTGGCGGCGCGCGCGCCTTCCGGAGAGACGAACGTGGCTACCGGGATCGGCGAGGCGAGGATGGCCTTGATGATCTGCCGCATCGAGGTATCGAGTCCGCCCGGGGTGTCGATCTGGATCACCACCAGCGACGCACCCTGCGCCTGCGCCTTGCCGATGCCCCGCTCGATGTAGTCGGCCGACGCCGGACTGATCGCTCCGTCGACGCGCAGCACGGCGACCGCCGCCTGCGCCGCCCCGGCCAGCAACAGACCGGCGAGCAGCAGCGCCGCGGCCAGCGCGCCGAAAACGCCCGCGCCGAGACTGCCGCGCGAGGTCAGCGGCAGCGAACCCGGCTGCGCCGAACGATGCTTCGGAGGCCGCATGCAGGGCATCTTATCCCCCTCGTGAAACGGCGCTTGCGCTGGGTCAGGATTGGCTCGAATCAGACGTCTAGGCTCGCGCGCGCAGTCGCCATGCGAACTGTCATGACGGTTGCCCGGCGCGAAGCGAGCAAGTACGGCAGCACGATGGGGCGAAGGTTCCGCCCGGCGACACGCGCGGCACGGATCTGCGTTTCGTCCCCGGGACGGCCCGAAAAGGCTGATCAAGCGACCTTCCGCGCCGGGCGCGCCAGGCTTCGACTTCGGGATGGCACGGCGCGCTCGACTCCTGCTCGATGCAGCCGGGGGTCGAAGCAGCCTGCCGGATCGAGCCGCCCGCGCCGCTCCATGCGCGGTCCAGCCCAGGCGATGGCCTGGCCGGCTCAGGTCGAGCTGTCCTCCGGTGTTTCGAGCGCGAGCTTCACCAGATCGGCCACCCGGCGCACGTCGAGCTTGTCCATCAGCCGCGCCTTGTAGACCTCGACTGTCCTCGGACTGATGCCGAGCGCGATGGCGATCTCGCGGTTGTGCCGGCCCGCCACCACCTGCGTCATGACCTCGCGCTCGCGTCGCGTCAGGCGCCGCATCCGGCCGGCGAGCAGGGCAGCCTGCGCCCGCCGTTGCGCCGCCTCGGCATCGAGCGATATCGCCGCGTGGACCAGCTCGACGAGACGGTCGTTATCGACCGGCTTCTCGATGAAGTCGAAGGCGCCGGCCTTCAGCGCGTCGCGCGCCGCGCCGACATCGCCGTGCGCGGTGACGAAGATCACCGGCATCGTGACGTTCATCGCCGCCAGCCGGGCCTGAACCTGCAGGCCGTCGATGCCTTCGAGTCGCAGGTCGATCAGCACGCAGCCGCGCCAGTCGGGCTGCACCGAGGCGAGGAAGGTCTCGCCACTGGCGAAGGCGAGGCAGCGGATGCCGCGCATGCCGAGCCACAGCGACAGGGAATCGCGGATGGCGCTGTCGTCGTCGACGATGTGCGCGGTCGGTCCGATCGGCATGCGATTCTCGGCAACTGAAGAGCCGGCGGCCCCGACGCATTATCGCGTAGGGGTCGCCGGCGCCTGACGAAGTTCGTCCCCGGCCCGGTCGCCGCGCGCGCGGGCGGCTGCGGATGCAGTCGTCGTCGGCGGCGCCAGGGTTGCCACGGGCAGCGGACAGGTCCGCCGAAGCGAGGCCCGACGCCGCCGCGAGATCGGCAGGCGCGGCCGATGCTTCGCTGGCACGCAGGTCGAAGCGGGAAGGGCGGGCGGCAGGGTTGTCCGCCGGCCGCTGATGGGGGGCAGTTTCCGCCGGCGTCGACCGCGCGTTTACCATCGATGCGCAACGGTGGCGCTGACGGCGAAGGCGCGATGCGGATACT
>CAYLZU010000372.1:0-3351 GCA_964388005.1 uncultured Burkholderiaceae bacterium | reverse complement strand
ATCCGCGGGCCGCAGAGCCTCGACTACCTCGAGGAGCCGGACGTCTTCCACGACGTCTTCGGCCACGTGCCGATGCTGATGCACCCGGTGCTCGCCGACTACATCCAGGCCTACGGCGTCGGCGGCCTGCGCGCGCAGCGGCTCGGCATGCTGCCGCAGCTGGCGCGGGTGTACTGGTACACGGTCGAGTTCGGCCTCGTGCAGCAGGGCGATGGCCTGCGCATCTACGGCTCGGGCATCGCCTCCTCGTATTCCGAGAGCGTGTTCGCGCTCGACGACCCGTCGCCGAACCGCATCCGCTTCGATCTCGAGCGGGTGATGCGCACCCGCTACCGCATCGACGACTTCCAGGAGACCTACTTCGTGCTCGGCGGCCTCGACGAACTGCTGGAGCTGGCGCGGATCGACTTCGCGCCGGTCTATTCGCGCGTCAGCGGCCGGACGGAATACGAGCCCGGCGAGGCTGCCGCCTCCGACCGCGTCGTCACGCGCGGCAGCGGCGCCTACCATGCTGCCAAACGGGGGCACTGATCATCATGGACTTCGCCGACCGAACCGTCATCGTCACCGGCGCCGCCGGCAACCTCGGCCGCGCCGTGGCCGCCGCCTTCGCCGGGCGCGGCGCCAGCCTGGTGCTCGTCGACCTGAAGGAAGAGTCGCTGGCGCGGGCCTACGGCGCGGCGGGCGAGCGGCGCCTGTTCGCGCCGGCCAACCTGCTCGACGCGGCGCAGGCCGAGTCGGTGGCGCAGCGCTCGATCGAGCGCTTCGGCCGCATCGACGTGCTGTGCAATCTGGCCGGCGGCTTCCGGATGGGCGAGCCGGTGCACGCCACTGCGGCGGCGACGCTGGAGTTCCTGCTCGATCTGAACGTGCGCACGCTGCTCGCCATGTCGCACGCCGTGGTGCCGAGGATGCTCGCCGGAGGCGGCGGCAAGGTGGTCAACGTCGGCGCGTACTCGGCCCAGAGGGGCGCGGCGATGATGGGCGCCTACGTCGCCGCCAAGAGCGCGGTGATCCGGCTCACCGAGTCGATGGCCGCCGAGCTGCGCGAGCAGAACATCAACGTCAACTGCGTGGCGCCCACGATCATCGACACGCCGGAGAACCGCGCCGCGATGCCGGACGCCGACCCGGCGCGCTGGGTGGCGCCGGCCGATCTCGCCAGCGTGATCGTCTTTCTCGCCTCGGACGCGGCGCGGGCGATCCACGGCGCCACCGTGCCGGTCACCGGACTGAGCTGAACCCCGCCGCGGCTCGCATGCGGCCGCAAGGAGCGATGAAGATGCTGAAGATCGACAGGATTCACCACGTCGCCTACCGCTGCAAGGACGCCAAGGAGACGGTCGAGTGGTACCGCCGGATGCTGAACATGGACTTCGTGCTGGCTATCGCCGAGGACCAGGTGCCGTCGACCAAGGAGCCGGACCCGTACATGCACATCTTTCTGGACGCCGGCGGCGGCAACGTGCTCGCCTTCTTCGAGCTGCCGACCAAGCCCGAGATGGGCCGCGACCCCAACACGCCGGCGTGGGTGCAGCACATCGCCTTCAAGGTCAGGGACCGCGCCACCCTGCTCGAATACCGCGCCCACCTGGAGAAAAACGGCGTCGAGGTGCTCGGCGTTACCGACCACGGCGCCTTCCACTCGATCTACTTCTTCGACCCCAACGGCCACCGCATCGAACTGGCCTGCCCCGACCCCGACGAGGAGGCGATCGTCAAGAAGCTCGACGCGGTGAAGTGGGAGATGCTCGATGAGTGGTCGAAGACGAAGCGGGCGCCGAAGCACGCGGCGTTCCTGCACGAGAGGGAGTTCGGGCAGACCGGCTGACAGGCGGCGCTGGCCCGCGCCGGCCGCGTCGCTTGCGCCGCCTCTCTATTCCTCGATCATCGAGGCGACCTGCCGACGCAACCCGGGAATGCGGTTGTGGACGACATCCCACACGAGTTCGTAGTCCACGCCGAAGTAGTCGTGAAGCAGCCGGTCGCGCATGCCGGCCATTGCCCGCCACTCGACCGACGGGTGGCGCGCACGGAACTCCTCCGGCACCTTCTTCGCCGCTTCTCCGACGATCTCGAGGCTCCGCACGAATGCCCGCCGGAGCGTCTCGTCCGCCAGGAACCGTTCCCGGGTCAGGCCGACCGCCTGTGCGATCAGGTAGTCCGCCTCCACCAGGATGTGGCGGAAATAGTCACGCGGCTCGAAGGACATCCTGCGCGTCGGCCAGGATCCGAGGCCCGATGAACGGCGAGAGCGCCTCGGTCGTGACGAGTTCCACCCGCCGACCCAGGCGCTCTTCGAGCAGCTCGGACAGGGCCAGAAAGCGCTCGTACGTCTTGGCGCCCGGCGAGAACTGCACGAGCAGATCGACATCGCTGTCAGGGCGGGCCTCGCCGCGCAGAACGGATCCGAACAGCGCGAGGCGCTCGACCCCGAGCGCCCGGATCTCAGGTACCGACGTCGCCAGACGTCTGACTGCCTCGTCTCGATCGAGCTGCGTTGAACTCATGGCGACGATTATCGCCCGGTTGCGCGTAGGACGAGATGAGAGAGGCCAGCGCCCCTGCCGCCTCGGCGGCGTCCGCGTAAACGTGCGACGTAAGCCAGTGTCTCGTCGACGGCTCGGCGTTGAGATCCCGGATTGCCGCCGCGTCGTCGAGGCTGAAGTGCCGCAGGCGCAGGCGGGTGTTGGAATCGCGAGCACGGCGCTGACTGGAGCGTGTGGGTGGACGCCGATGCAGGACCGCCCCCCTCGCGTGCTCACCGATCAGGCCGGCTGAGCGGTGAACTGGGGTCGCCGCAGCCAAGGAGTCAGGTCGTAGACGGAAGAGGCGCTCGCATTCCTTGGAAGCGCGGACCGTGGGTCGGTCGTAGTAGTCGTCATCGCCGGCCCCGATCTCTCGGGTCAGCTCTCGGGGTCGTACTGAAACTCCCGGAGTTCCTGAGAGCAGCGGCAGGCCCTGGCGATCTTCGCCGCCCACGTGATGGCAGCTTCTCGCGACGGGAGGTCGAGGACGCAGAAGCCGCCGTTGAACTCCCTGGTCTGCGGGTAGGTCTCGTTCGTGACGGTGGCGTCGGCGGCGACCATGAGTGGAGGGACGTCCTCGTTGATCCCGCCGCCGAAGACATAGACGCCGGCCTTCTTGGCCTCGCGTATGACCGCGTGTGCTGCTTCGCCCACAGCGGCCCAGTCCTCGACCGGGATGTCCATCGCCGGGCCGGGGAAGGAGATCAGGTATTTCGTCATCGTTCGTTCCGCGGTGGGCGAGATTGGGCGCTGATTGTCAGGATGAACGTTAGCCGTCAGCGACTGCACGCTGAAGCGCCTCGGTTGCCCACTGATTAAGGCT
>CAYLZU010000371.1:0-3351 GCA_964388005.1 uncultured Burkholderiaceae bacterium | reverse complement strand
CGGCATCGACGAGTTCGTGGTGCTGCTCGAACGCGACGCCGAGGCGCGCATCCAGCGGCTGCGGCTGTGGCTCGGGGTCGCGTTCGTCACGATCCTCGTCCTGGTGATCACCGCCATCGTGCTGCTGCAGGTGGAGGTCTTCCGGCCGCTGTCGGAGCTGCTGCGCTCGGCGCGGGCGGTGCGCACCGGTTCGTTCAAGGCGCGGGTGAACGCCACCGGCCCGGACGAGATGGGCCAGCTCGGGCAGGCGTTCAATTCGATGGTCGAGCAGCTGGCGAAGCTGTACGGCTCGCTGGAGAAGCAGGTGGCGGAGAAGACCGTCGACCTGGAGCGGAAGAACCGCTCGCTGTCGCTGCTGTACGAGACGACGCGGCTGCTGTCCGAGAAGCCGCTCGACGCGGTGACGCTGCAGACCGTGCTCACCAGCCTCAGCCGCTCGGTCGGCGCCGAGGGCGCGGTGATCTGCGCCCGCCATGCCGGCTGCACGCGCGGCCAGCCGCTGGCCGGCGACGAGGCGCTGCGGACCGATCTGTACGAGCGCGACCGCTGCGCCCAGTGCATCAACGACGGCCGGCTCGGATCGCGCACCGAGACCACCGAGCGCGGCGAGCAGCGCATCGTCAACGTGCCGCTGCTCGACGGCGGCGTGACCTACGGCGTGATGCCGCTGCGGCTGCCGCCGGGCCGCGCCCTGGAGGCATGGCAGATCGAGCTGGCGGAGACGATCGGCCGCCATGTCGGCGCGGCGCTGGCCGCCGCCGAGCGGCGCGAGGAGCACCAGCGGCTGGCGCTGCTCGAGGAGCGCTCGGCAATCGCGCGCGAGCTGCATGATTCGCTGGCGCAGTCGCTGTCCTACACCAAGATCCAGCTGACGCGGCTGTCGGCGCTGCTGGAATCCGGCGGCAATCCGCGGGCGGCGCGGACCGTGATCGACGAACTTCGCGAGGGCGTCTCGAGTGCCTACCGGCAGCTGCGCGAACTGCTGACCACCTTCCGCATGAAGGTCGGCGGCGCCAGCTTCGAGGCGGCGCTGCGCGAGGTGATCGCCGATTTCGGCCGCCGCACCGGGCTGCCGGCGGCGGTCGGCGGCGAGTTCGCCGGCGTCGAGCTGTCGGCCAACGCCCAGATCCACGTGCTGCAGATCGTCCGTGAGGCGCTGACCAACGTCGAGAAGCACGCCCGCGCCCGCTCGGTGGCGGTCTCGCTGCTGCGCGAGGCCGACGGCAGCATCGGCGTGGACATCGAGGACGATGGCATCGGCATCGCCAGCGACACCTCGCCGGCACAGCACTTCGGCCTCGAGATCATGCGCGACCGCGCCCGCCTGCTCGGCGGCGCGCTCGACATCGGCCGCCGCGGCAGCGGCGGCACGCGCGTGCGGCTGCGCTTCCCGGGGCGGGCCGGCTACGCGCAGCCGACGGCGGTCATCGAGGCATCGAGCCGGGAGGCGGCATGAACCTGCACGGCTGCTGCGAAGCGCTCATGCCGAAGCGCGCAGCGCGAGGGTAGTCGAACGTGGAAGGGCGCCATACGGTCCTGGTGGTCGACGACCATCCGCTGTTCCGCAAGGGGGTAGTGCAGCTGCTGGCGATGGAGCCGTCGATCGAGTTGGTCGGCGAAGCGGGCAGCCGCGACCAGGCGCTGGCGCTGGTGCGGGAACACGAGCCGGACCTGACGCTGCTCGACCTGAACCTGAAGGCGGAAAGCGGCCTCGACATCCTCGCCGCGCTGAAGGCGGAGGATCCGTCGCGGCGGGTGGTGATGCTGACCGTGTCGGATGCCGCCGAGGACCTGATCGGCGCCATCCGCGCCGGCGCCGACGGCTACCTGCTCAAGGACATGGAGCCGGAGCAGCTGCTCGATCGCGTGCGCGCGGCGCTGGCCGGCGAGACCGTGATCGGCGAGGCGCTGGCGGCGCGGCTGGCGGCGGCGCTGCGCCAGGAGGCGCAGGATTCGGCCGGCGGCGCGCGCCGCGAGCTGGCGGCTCTGACCGAACGCGAGCGCGAGGTGCTCAAGTGCCTGGCCGACGGCCAGAGCAACAAGCGCATCGCCCGGGCGCTGTCGATCACCGAAGGCACGGTGAAGGTGCACGTGAAGAACCTGCTGAAGAAACTCAGCTTCCGCTCGCGAGTCGAAGCGGCGGTGTGGATGGCGCAGCAGGGGCACTGACCTCGCGCCGCGGCCTAAAGAGCAACCCCCGAAGCCGGCAGACGCGGCCAGGCGCGCCGCAGTCCGCGACCTGCCTTCCGTTGGGAGTGCCGCCGGCAGGCGTCCCGCAGGCGGCTGGAAAGGGTTCGGTTACGCGACCGAAACACGCCGCCGCAATCGCTTGCTTCGCCGACATCGAAATGAGACCGACGGGGGGCATGCTCTCGCCCATCGGCCGGCTGCCGCTGACCTGAGCCGTCGACATCGCCGGCGATGGCGGTCCGGGTGCGCTCCCGGTGCGGCGCCGGCGCCGAGGCTCTGGCCGCGGAAGGCGTGGAGACGACAGATGAGCGATGAAGCGATCAAGCGCAGCTACTGGATGGTGACCGCAGTCCTGCTGTCGGCCGGCATCGCCGGCTGGGCGCCGGGCCTGTCGATGGCGATCGGCGTGACAGCCGTGCAGACGGCGCACTTCGCCTGGCGCACGCGAAGCCTGCGTTCCATGCCGGTCCAGGTGCGGGCTGGGTATCTGGCGGTGCTGCTGCTCGGACTGTGGTCACCGCTGTCCTTGCTGCATGTCCTGCAGCTCGGCGGGGTCAGCGTGCTGCTGGCCACGGGCTACTGTCCAATGGCGCGGCTGCTGGCGCTGGCGCCGTGGAACCGGACCGTGCCGCTGACGGCGGCGCTGGCGCGTTGGATTCTGTTCTCCCCGCCTGCGCCTGGCTCGGTGATCGACCGGATTCCCGCCGCGCTTGCCGATGCGCAGACTGCGCGGGCGCCTTCGGCGCCGTACGCCGGTGCCGTGGAGATCGGTCGATTTCCTACCCGTTCGGAGGATGCTGGCAAGCGAATTGCTTGACATCATTGTCTCGTGCCGGCCCGCAGCCCGGACCGGCGAGTGATTTCCCGATGGAGTCGGTCATGACCACAGCCGCCAACCTGCCCGCGACGCGCTCGGCGATCTCGATCGCCGGCTTCAAGAACGTCTACCACGTTCCCCGCGTCGAGGAGGCGCTCACCGGTCTGCAGGACCTCGGCGCCGGCGCCAACGATGCCCTGAAGGCCACCTACGTCAGGATGATCAAGGCCGGCGGCCAGCGCTTTGCCATCAAACCGAGCGCGCTGCCCGATATCGATGCACTGATCGACGAACTGCCCAATTTCGAGGCGCCGCTGGAGGACATCCGCCGCCAGCTGGCGCTG
>CAYLZU010000370.1:0-3358 GCA_964388005.1 uncultured Burkholderiaceae bacterium | reverse complement strand
TTTCGTGAACGACACGCTGGAACTGGCGCTGACGTTCGCGGTCAGCGCCGCCATCGGCCTGCTGGTCGGGACGGAACGCGAACGCAAGCCGACCGCGAAGGCGGGGTTGCGCACTTTCGCCCTGATCGCGGTGCTCGGCACCGCCTGCGCCATGCTGTCGAGGCTGCTCGACAGCGCATCGATCGTTCCGGTCGGCTTCGCCGTGGTCGGATTGACGCTGGCCGGAGCGCAACTGGCCGACCCGCGCTCCGCCGCCGAGGACGCCGGCACGACGACGGTGATGGCGGCACTGCTGGTGTTCGTGCTCGGCGTGCTGAACTTCCACGGCGAGCGGGTCCTCGCGGTCGCGCTCGGCATCGGCGCCACGGCGCTGCTGTACTTCAAGACCGAACTCGAGGGCGCCGCCACACGGCTGACGGCGACCGACATCCGCTCGATGCTGCAGTTCGGCGCCGTCAGCGCCGTGGTGCTGCCGCTGCTGCCGGACCGCAGCTTCGGTCCGTACGGCGTGCTCAATCCGTTCCACATCTGGCTGATGGTGGTGCTGATCTCCGGCGTCAGCCTGGCCGGCTACGTCGCCTGGCGGCTGACGCTCGAGCGCAAGGGGCTGGTGCTGACCGGACTGCTCGGCGGCGTCATCTCCAGCACGGCGACGACCTTCGCCTATGCCCGACAGGCGCGCGCCGGCATGCAGCGGCCCTCGGCGGCGATCGTCGTGCTGCTGCTGGCCAACGCGGCAATGCTGGTGCGGGTGCTGCTGCTGGTGCTGGTGGCCGCGCCGGCGGTGCTGCCCAGGGTGGCGCTGGCGCTGCTGCCGGCGCTGGCGGCTTCGGCGCCGGCGCTGTGGTGGCACTTCGCGCGCGCCGGCGGCGGCTCGTCGGCCCGCGGCGGCGACCCGCAGAACCCGACCCAGCTCGGCACGGCGCTGCTGTTCGCCGCCTTCTACGCGCTGATCCTGCTGGCGGCGGCGTGGCTGTCCGACAAGGTCGGCAGCGGCGGCCTCTACGGCCTGTCGTTCCTCTCCGGCCTGACCGATGTCGACGCGATCACGCTGTCGTCGTCGCGCCTGGCGACGCAGCAGGCGATCGACCTGCGGGATGCGGCGACGGCGGTCGCCGTGGCGGTGTCGTCGAACATGCTGTTCAAGGCCGCTGTCGCCGCGGTCGTCGGCGGTCGGTCGCTTGGTCCTGCGGCGGTGACGGCGTTCGCGCTGCCGCTGGCGGGCCTGATCGGCGGGCTGCTGGCGATGCGCGCGCTGGCATAATTTCCGTCGCCATCCTTCCTCGCGCGACTGGCGTCCAGGTGGATCACCACCAGGGAGCGCGAGGCCTCGTTCCCGCCGTCCGCCTGGGCACCGATGGCCAGTGACAACCCATCGCACGTGCTGCCAGGAGCTGCCATGTTCAAGCGTTCCGCCTATTCCCTCGAAGCCGTCGACCACGAGATCTGGGCGGCGATGCAGGCCGAGAACCGGCGTCAGGAAGAACACATCGAGCTGATCGCCTCGGAGAACTACGCCAGCCCGGCGGTGATGGCGGCGCAGGGCGGGCAGATGACCAACAAGTACGCCGAGGGCTACCCCGGCAAGCGTTACTACGGCGGCTGCGAGCACGTCGATGTCGCCGAGACGCTGGCGCTGGCTCGGCTGAAGCAGCTGTTCGGCCTGCCCAGCATCGAGATCGCCGCCAACGTGCAGCCGCACGCCGGCGCGCAGGCCAACGAGGCGGTTTTCCTGGCGCTGCTGAACCCCGGCGACACGATCATGGGGATGAGCCTGGCCGAGGGCGGGCATCTGACGCACGGCATGCCGCTGAACATCAGCGGCAAGTGGTTCAAGGTCGTGAGCTACGGGCTGAACGCGCGCGAGGAGATCGACTACGACGCGATGGAAGCGCTGGCCCACGAGCGCCGGCCGAAACTCATCATCGGCGGCGCCTCCGCCTACAGCCTGCACATCGACTTCAAGCGCATGGCGCAGATCGCCCGCGAGGTCGAGGCGATCTTCATGGTCGACATGGCGCACTACGCCGGGCTGATCGCCGCCGGCGTCTACCCGAGCCCGGTGCCGTACGCCGACGTCATCACCTCGACCACGCACAAGACGCTGCGCGGCCCGCGCGGTGGCCTGATCCTGATGAAGCCGCAGCACGAGAAGGCGATCAACAGCGCCGTCTTTCCGGGGCTGCAGGGCGGGCCGCTGATGCACGTGATCGCCGCCAAGGCGGTGGCCTTCAAGGAGGCGCTGGCGCCGGAATTCAAGACCTACCAGCAGCAGGTGCTGGCCAACGCGCGGGTGATGGCCGAGACGCTGTCGCGGCGCGGCCTGCGCATCGTCTCCGGCGGCACGCAAAGCCACCTGATGCTGGTCGACCTGCGCGCCAAGGGCATCACCGGCAAGGCGGCCGAGGCCGCGCTCGGCCAGGCGCACATCACGGTCAACAAGAACGCCATTCCCAACGACCCGGAAAAGCCGATGGTCACCAGCGGCATCCGCGTCGGCACGCCGGCGATGACGACGCGCGGCTTCCGCGAACTGGAGGCCGAACAGACGGCGAACCTGATCGCCGACCTGCTCGAAGCGCCGAACGACCCGGCGACGATCGACCGCGTCCGGGCCGAGGTCGGCCGGCTGACGGCGAAGTTTCCCGTCTACGGATGACGCGGCGCTGCGCGGGGAGGGCGGGGTCCTGCGCGGATCGCAGGGCGATCCGCGCCTTCAACTTCTCGCCGCCCGGCCGGCCGCCCGAAGGGCAGCGCGCCGACCCATGAAGTGCCCGTTCTGCCACCACCCCGACACGCAGGTCATCGACTCGCGTGCCTCCGACGAGGGCGCGGTGATCCGCCGCCGGAGGCGCTGCTTCTCGTGCGAGAAGCGGTTCACGACCTACGAACGGGTCGAACTGGCGATGCCGACGCTCGTCAAGCGCGGCGGCACGCGCGCCGAGTACGACCGCAACAAGCTGCGCGCGTCCATGCTGCTGGCGCTGCGCAAGCGGCCGGTGCCGCGCGAGGCGGTCGAGGAGGCGATCGGTCGCATCGAGGACCGGCTGCTGAGTTCGGCCCAGCGCGAGATCAAGAGCGAGAAGCTCGGCGAGCTGGTGATGCGCGAACTGAAGCGGCTCGACAAGGTGGCCTACATCCGTTTTGCCTCGGTGTACCGCAACTTCGAGGATGTCGACGAGTTCGCCGAGGTGGTGAAGGAAGTGCGGCCGGCGAAGCGGCGCCGCGGCTGAGCGGGCGCGCCGGCCCCGCCGCGTAGAATCCGCCGCCGTGTACTCGGCGCAGGATCACGACTTCATGCGGCGCGCGCTGGAGCTTGCGGCGCGGGCGATGAACCATGCCACGCCGAACCCCCGCG
>CAYLZU010000369.1:0-3367 GCA_964388005.1 uncultured Burkholderiaceae bacterium | reverse complement strand
GCGCCGGTGTTGCCCATCGGGAAGTTGACGATGTTGTACCTGGCGTAGAACTCGCGCATCAGCTTCAGGCCGTTGCCCTCGAACATCCAGGCCGTCTGCTGGCGCGAATTCAGGCCGAAGGGAATCGCGCAGTCGAGCGCGAAGGTCTCGTCCTTGCCGAAGAAGTAGTACGCGGCGGTGTGCGCCGCCTCCACCGTGCCGTTCTGGACCGCGTCGACGACGCCGAAGGGCGGCACGAGTTCGCCGCCCGCGTGCACCGAGATCTCGAACTTGCCGCCCGAGCCTTCGCGCACGACTTTGGCGAACACCTCAGCGGCGCCGAACAGCGTGTCGAGGCTCTTCGGAAAGCTGGACGCCAGGCGCCAGCGGATCGCCGGCTGCGCGTGCACGGCCGGCGCGGCCAGCGCCGCGGCGGCCGCGCCGGCAGCAGCTTTGCTGAGAAACGATCGCCTCTGCATGGGGTCTCCTCGATTGAATTGCAGGTCTCGCCGACGGGCCGCGGCGGCCATGCTGTCGGCACCGCACACCGTTGGCTGCAACGGTTAGAGCGCCGATCGCCGTCGTCGAGCGCCTCTGTTGATCGACAGCCGCACATTAGGGTGCAGGGCCCGCCCGCGCCCCCGCCAACTGGGAGGGGTTCAGGACCGCGTCGGGTGGCGTCGTACCCGGCCGGCACCCGCCATCGCGGAGGGCGCGCGCGCCGTCCCGCCTGCCTATCGTGGCTGCCGTCCACCACCCGGAGACGACGATGACCTCGCAGATGCAAGACCAAACCGCGCCGTCCGGCGCCAGGAACCTCGAAGTACCCGTGCTGATCGTCGGCGGCGGCGGCGCCGGCCTCACGGCGTCGATGCTGCTGTCGCAGCTCGGCGTCGAGCACCTGCTGGTGAGCGCGCTGCCCACGACCTCGATCCTGCCGAAGGCGCACGTGCTCAACCAGAAGACGATGGAGATCCTGGCCGACGTCGGCGTCGCCGACGAGATCTACGCCAGGGGCACGCCCGCCGAGAACATGCGCGCGATGGGCTGGTACGCCGGGCTCGCCGGTGCCGATCCCGACTTCGGCCGGCGCATCGCGCAGATCGAGTGCTGGGGCGACGGCTACACCAATCTGAACTGGGTGGCGGCGAGCCCCTGCCAGCAGGCCAATCTGCCGCAGATCCGGCTCGAGCCGATCTTCAAGGCGCGCGCCGAAGCGCTGAATCCCGGCCGCGTGCGCTTCCATCACGAACTGCTGCAACTCGAGCAGGATGGCGACGGCGTCACCTCGCGCATCCGCAACCTGGACGACGGCGCCGAGTACACGGTGCGCTCGCAGTACCTGATCGGCTGCGACGGCGGCCGCTCGGTCGGCAAGCAGGTCGGCATCAAGCTCGACGGCCTCGGCGTGGTGGCGCAATCGGGCACGGTGCACATCAGCGCGGATCTGTCGCACATCGCCCGCGATCCGCACGTGCTGATCCGCTGGATCTGGTGCCCGGCGATCGGCCGCATGGCGGTGCTGGTGCCGATGGGTCCGACCCGGTGGGGACCCGACAGCGAGGAATGGGTCTTTCACCTCGCCTATCACGGCGACGAACTGCGCGGCCTCACCGATGAGCGGGTCGAGGCCGACATGCGGCTCGCACTCGGCCTCGAGCACGTGCCGCTGACGATCCACAAGCTCACCCGCTGGACCCTCGAAGGCGTGCTGGCCGACAGGTTCCGGGTCGGCCGCGTGTTCATCGCCGGCGACGCCGCGCACCGGCACCCGCCCACCGGCGGCCTCGGCTTGACCAGCGCGGTCCAGGACGTGCACAACCTGTGCTGGAAGCTCGCCGCCGTGCTCGAAGGCAAGGCGGCGGACAGCCTGCTCGATACCTACGAGGCCGAGCGCCGCCCGACCGACGCCCGCAACATCCAGCGCTCGCTCGAGAACTCGATGGCGCACATGGAGATCGGCCCGGCGTTCGGGCTCGATCCACAAGCCGGCATGGCGGCCAACTGGAAGCAGATGAAGCGCATCTGGAGCGGCAAGCCCGAGGATGCCGGGCATCGCAGCAGGGCGCTGCGGGCGATCCGCCGCATGTCGATGGAAGGCAACGAACTGAACGTCGAGTACGGCTACCGCTATGCCTCGGCGGCCATCGTCGCCGACGGCTCGCCCGAACCGCAGCCGATCGATCCGATCCGCCTGTACGAGCCCGGCACGCGGCCGGGCAACCCGCTGCCGCATGCGTGGATCGACGACGAGGGTGGCGAGCGGCGGCCGCTGAAGGATCTTGTGCGGCCGGGCCGATTCCTTCTCATTGCCGGCGAGGACGGGACCGACTGGTGTGCTGCCGCCAGGCGGATCGCCGAAGTCAACGCGCTTGCCCTCGATGCGGTCCGAATCGGCGAACTCGACGGCGACCTCTTCGATCCACGGCTGATGTGGGCGCAGCATCGCGGCATCGGCCGCGCCGGGGCGGTGCTGGTGCGTCCCGACCGTTTCGTCGGCTGGCGTTCGCACGGCGCCGCCGAGGATCCGGCGCGCGCGCTGGCCGCGGCCCTGCAGCAGATCCTCGGCAGGACGATCGCCGTGAGCTGAGGCGGCGCCGGGCGCCGCGGGCGGACCGCGGCGACGGCATTCGGTGCTAACGTGACGAGCCTGTCCACGACGGGCTGGTCACGGGGGCGATGTCGAAGAGGGAAGACGCGGTCGCTCTGCTGGCGCTGAAGATCGCGCCGCCGCGCAGCCGCCGCTGGGTCGTCAGCCGCGAGCGGCTGGTGCGCAAATTCCACTCGGTCCGCGAGTGCGCGCTGATCTGCGTGCAGGCACCCTCCGGTTACGGCAAGACCTCGCTGCTCGCCAGGCTGCGGCGCGAGTGGCTCGCCGCCGGGGCCTGCGCCGCCTGGCTGTCGCTGGACGAGCACGACGACGCGTCGCGCTTCGTCGAGGCGCTGGTGTTCAGCACCTGCACCGCCCTCGGGAGGCCGGCGCCGGCGCGCGCCGCCGCGCAGACGCTGCGCGGCGGCCTCGAGCCGCGCGAAGCGATCGCCGGCCTGCTCGCTGAACTCGCCCAGGCGGCCTCGCCGACCGCGCTCGTGCTCGACGATGTCAACACGCTGCCGGCGGAGTCCGCCGAACTGCTGGCCTACCTCGCCTTCAATCTGCCGCCGAACGTCCACCTGATCCTCGGCAGCCGCCGCCGGCTGCCGTTCGCCACTGCCGACCTGCTGGCCCACGGTCAGTACGTCTCGTTCGACGTCACCGATCTCGCCTTTCGGCTCGACGAGACGCGCGCATTGCTGCACGCCCGCTGCGGCGACGGCATCGATGCCGAGACGGTCGCGCGCGTGCACGAGCGCGTCGAAGGCTGGCCGATGGGATTGCAGCTGCTGCTGG
>CAYLZU010000368.1:0-3380 GCA_964388005.1 uncultured Burkholderiaceae bacterium | reverse complement strand
ACGGGAGCCTTGACCTCGATCGTCTCGCGCTTGCCGGCCGACTCGACGACCAGCGTCACCGGCACCGTCTCGCCTTCCTTCAGCTGCTGCTTCAGGTCCATCAGCATGACGTGATAGCCGCCGGGTTTCAGCTCGACGCTGCGGCCGGCGGGCAGGGGGAGCGCCGGGATGGCGCGCATTCTCATGACGTTGTTCTCCATCGCCATCTCGTGGATCTCGACCACGCCGGCCACCGGCGAGCGGGCCTCGACCAGCTTGGCGTCCCTGGCGGACTTCAGCTGCATGAAGGCGCCGCTGGCCATCTGGCCGGCGACGGTGCCGCGGACCCACGGCTCGGTGACGGTCACCTGCGCAACGGCGGGCAGGGCGAAGAAAAGGGCGGCGCTGAGCGCCGCGGCGAGACGAAGCGGTTGCATTGGGCAATTCCTTGCGAACGAAGTTGGCGTGCGCTGGGCACGCAGCGCTTCCGCCAGAGGGCGGAGCGACGACCGGGGCAGTTCAGGCGGACTGCGGCGGTGCCCGCGCCGGCGAGTCGTGCGCGGTGGGTTGGCCGGCCGGCGGTGGCAGGAGCGCGACGGCGACGCGTTCGGCGGACGGCCGCGGCGGCGGCGCCGGCGCCGTTGCGGGCGGGCCGGCGATTGCCTCGGCGATCCGGCACAGCGGGCAGTGGCCGCCGTCGTGCGGCGCCGGATCGGGGTCGACGTCGCCCGGCAGCCGGACGATGCCGGCGCTGGTGCAGATCTCGGCAAAGTTCGCCGCCGCGGCGGTGGGCCAGTGCGCGAACGGAAGCGCCTGCAGGACGATCAGCGCGACGAGCGCGAGGCGGAGGCGGCGTCCGAGCATTAGAAAAGTATATCGAGCGGGCCGGCGCGCTCTTATTTTGCGACGCGCGCCGACACGGCCGGATCGTGGCGCACTGAACGACCCGGCGCGCTGCACGCTCCGGGCCGAGCGCTTCGGACGGCGGTGCGCGCTGGTTGGACGAGCCTGCGCGCTATGCGCTTCGGGGTGAGCGCTTCGGACGGTCGTGCGCGTTGAGTGGACGACCCGGCGCGCTGCGCGCTCCGGGCCGAGCGCTTCGGACGGCCGTTCGCGCGACGCGCTCAGGCGCCGTTGCTTCGCGCCCGGGCCAGCGCCTGCGTGCAGCGAAACAGAAGTTCGCCGCGCGTGCGCAGACCGAGCTTGACGTAGACGTTCTTCAGGTGCGAGCCGACGGTGTATTCGCTGATGCGCAGCCGTTCGGCCACCTGCTGGTTCAGGCAGCCGGTGCAGATCAGCCGCACGATCTCCAGTTCGCGCTGCGTCAGCAGCTTGAGGAAATCGGTCCGCGCGGCCGCCTCGGCTTCGCGGCGCGCCGCCCGCTGCGCCCGCGGCGTGGCCGGCACCAGCAGCGCGTAGTTCATGCCGTCGGCCTCGAAGCGGGCGATTTCCTCGCTGGCCGGGCTGCCGTTGGCCGGCGTGGTGATCCGGCGCGAGCCGTTGTTCGCCGGCCCGTCGATGCAGACGATGCGGCACTTCTCGTCGTCGATCTCGAACTCGACGCAGACGTGGGCCGCGGCGGGGATCGCTCCCGGCGCGCCCTGGCCGGCGAGCGGTGAGGACGAGACAACGGGCGACAGCTGGAAGGGGTTGGCGGCGGCGCGAGAAACCGGTTCGTCCGCCCCGCGCCGCGCGCCGGCGCGCCCCGTGGCCGACTCCGATGACTTGCTCGAATCCATACTCCCCCGCGATGCAAAGCTGGACCCGCCCGGTTCGTTCGCTTCGTCAGGGCGGGCGGCGCCGTCCACGCGCTTCGAACGGTTCTGGCGCCGGCAGCGTCAGCGGCATTGTTCTTGCCGATCCGGCACGAGGCAAGCCGTATGGATCAAATCCTGGGTAGGCCGTTCGGGCGGGCGGAGAGACTGCTCCGCCGGATGCGATCGATCGACTGCCGCCGCGGTGTCCGGGCGGCGGCGCGTCCGGCCCTCGACCGCAGTCGCGTCGACGCCGCGGCCGCTTGCGACGGGTCCCGGTCGCGCTTCGGTAAGCTTCCCGCCTTCGCTTTCGAGGGCAGCAGATGCAGTACGTCTACACCATGCGGCGCGTGTCGAAAACCGTGCCGCCAAAACGCCAGATCCTGAAGAACATCTCGCTCAGCTTCTTTCCCGGCGCCAAGATCGGCGTGCTGGGCCTGAATGGCTCCGGCAAGTCGACGCTGCTGCGGATCATGGCGGGAGTCGATCCGAACTTCGACGGCGAGGCGGTGCCGATGCCCAACCTGAAGGTCGGCTTCCTGCCGCAGGAGCCGGAGCTCGATCCGGCCAAGACCGTGCGCGAGGAGGTGGAGGCGGGGCTGGGCGAGGTGATGCAGGCGAAGTCGCGGCTGGAGGAGATCTACGCCGCCTACGCCGAGCCCGATGCCGACTTCGACAAGCTGGCCACCGAGCAGGCGAAGTACGAAGCCATCATCGCCACCGCCGGCGCCGACACCGAGCGGCAGCTCGAAGTCGCCGCCGACGCGCTGCGGCTGCCCGACTGGGAGGCGCCCATCGAGCACCTGTCCGGCGGCGAGAAGCGGCGGGTGGCGCTGTGCCGGCTGCTGCTGTCGAAGCCGGACATGCTGCTGCTGGACGAGCCGACCAACCACCTCGATGCCGAGAGCGTCGAGTGGCTGGAGCAGTACCTGCTGCGTTTCCCCGGTACCGTGGTTGGAGTCACCCACGACCGCTACTTCCTCGACAACGCCTGCCAGTGGATCCTCGAGCTCCGAGTACCAGAAGCGCAACGAGACGCAGGAGATCTTCATCCCGGTCGGTGAGCGGCTCGGCAACGAGGTGATCGAGTTCGTCGACGTCACCAAGGGCTTCGGCGACAAGCTGCTGATCGACAGGTTGAGCTTCAAGGTGCCGCCGGGGGCGATCGTCGGCATCATCGGCCCCAACGGCGCCGGCAAGTCGACGCTGTTCCGCATGATCACCGGCAAGCAGGATCCGGATGCGGGCACGGTGAAGATCGGGCCGACGGTCAAGCTGGCCTTCGTCGACCAGTCGCGCGAGGCGCTCGAAAACGACAAGACGGTGTGGGAGGCGGTCTCCGGCGGCCAGGACATCCTCACCGTCGGCAAGTTCGAGATGCCGTCGCGGGCCTACCTCGGCCGCTTCAACTTCAAGGGCAGCGACCAGCAGAAGATCGTCGGGCAACTGTCCGGCGGCGAGCGCGGCCGCCTGCATCTCGCAAAGACGCTGATCGCCGGCGGCAACGTGCTGCTGCTCGACGAGCCGTCGAACGACCTCGACGTCGAGACGCTGCGCGCGCTCGAGGAGGCGCTGCTCGAGTTCGCGGGCACCGTGCTGGTGATCAGCCACGACCGCTGGTTCCTCGACCGCATCGCCACCCACATC
>CAYLZU010000367.1:0-3395 GCA_964388005.1 uncultured Burkholderiaceae bacterium | reverse complement strand
TGTCGCTGGTGGCGATCCTCGACGCCGACAAGGAAGGCTTCCTGCGCTCGGAGCGGTCGCTGGTGCAGACCGTCGGCCGGGCGGCGCGCAACATCAACGGCACCGCGATCATGTACGCCGACAGCGTCACCGACTCGATGCGGCGGGCGCTGGACGAGATGGACCGCCGGCGCGCCCGGCAGGTCGAATACAACCGCATTCACGGCATCGAGCCGCGCGGCGTGCGCAAGGACGTCAAGGAGCTGATCGACGGCGTTTTCGACAGCGCCACCGCCCGCCGCGAAGCGGCCGCCGCGGAGAGCGCCGGGCCGGTGCCGATGGGCGAGAAGCAGGTCGCGCGCGAGATCAAGCGGCTGGAGAAGCTGATGTTCGAGCACGCCAGGAACCTGGAGTTCGAGAAGGCGGCGCGCGTGCGCGACCAGCTGGCGGCGCTGCGGGGTCAGGTGTTCGGCGGCCCGGGGGCGGACAAGGTCGTGCCGCTGGTGCCGCAGCAGAGGGCGGCGTGATTGAACTCCTGCGCGCGCGCACGGTCTTCTTCGCGTGGGTGCGTCTGGATTGCAGTCAACGCTGCGGTGTTTTGAGGTGTTAACGGGAGTTGTTCGTGGGAGCAAGCGGCATCCGGGAGTTGCGGAAACGGCCGTCAGATACGGGCTCGAATACGCCAGCCCGAAACCTAAAGGCGCGAGTGAGTGACATGACCAAAGTTCTGTTCGTATGCATGGGAAACATCTGCCGGTCGCCGACGGCCGAAGGGGTTTTCCGCAAGATGATCAAGGAAGCCGGGCTGGAGGACAGCGTGCAGATCGCCTCCGCCGGCACGCACGCCTATCACGTCGGCGAGCCGCCCGACCTGCGGGCGCAGCAGGCGGCGCTCAAGCGCGGCTACGACCTGGGCGGCCTGAAGGCGCGCCAGGTCACGCAGGACGACTTCCGCGACTTCGACCTGATCCTGGCCATGGACTGGGAGAACCTGTCGCTGCTGCAGCAGCAGTGTCCGCGCGCGTTCAAGCACAAGCTGCATCTGCTGATGCGCTTTGCCGGCGAGCACGACGCGGCGACGGTCCCGGATCCTTACTACGGTGGGCCCGAGGGCTTCAACACCGTGCTCGACTACGTCGAGGACGCCTGCCAGGGGCTGATCGAAGTCGTGCGCCGCCGGGCCACGATGTACGCGGCCGCCTAGCCGCGTCGGGCTGCACCGCGGGGCGTCCTCCGGCAAGGGAGGGCGCCCTTTTGCGTTCAGGCGAGGGCATCGCGCGAGACGCATCGCGGATGTGCCCGCGGATGACCGCGCCAGGCGCGTCTAAAACCAATCCCGCCCGAGAGGTTGATCAAAACAGTCGGATACCCGTACAATTCCGACCGTGTCGATCGGGAATTTGTCGGCCGTCAAAGCGGTCAGAGGCAGTGCGGCGTAAGTTCGCCGCGATCGACCGACAAGGGGATGAACGATGCGTTTAACCACCAAGGGGCGGTTCGCCGTGACCGCCATGATCGACCTGGGCCTGCGCCAGCACCATGGCCCGGTGACGCTGGCCTCGATCAGCCAGCGGCAGGATATCTCGCTGTCATACCTGGAGCAGCTGTTCGGCAAGCTGCGAAGGCACGAGCTGGTGGCCAGCACCCGCGGGCCCGGAGGCGGCTACACGATGGGCCGGCCGATGGCCGAGATCTCCGTCGCCGACGTGATCTACGCCGTCGACGAGCCGCTCGACGCGACCCAGTGCGGCGGCAAGGAGAACTGCGACAACGACCAGCGCTGCATGACCCACGACCTGTGGGCCAATCTGAACCGGGTGATGGTCGACTTCCTCGACTCCGTTTCGCTGCAGCAGCTCGTCGACGAACAGCGCGAGCGCTTGGCGCGCAAGGGCGTCAGCGTCAGCACGCTGCACGATAATCGCGCCCGCGAGCGGGCCAGCGGCAAGACTGCCCCGGCGCTGACCTAGGAACCCGACGGCCATGCATCTGCCCATTTACCTCGACTATTCCGCCACGACACCGGTCGATCCGCGCGTGGTCGACAAGATGGTCCCGTACCTGCGCGAGCACTTCGGCAATCCCGCCTCGCGCAGCCACGCCTACGGCTGGGAGGCTGAACAGGCGGTCGAAGAGGCGCGCGAGCAGGTGGCGAAGCTGGTCAACGCCGACCCGCGCGAGATCATCTGGACCTCGGGCGCCACCGAATCGAGCAACCTGGCCATCAAGGGCGCGGCCCACTTCTACAAGGACAAGGGCAGGCACCTGGTCACGGTGAAGACCGAGCACAAGGCGACGCTCGACACCATGCGCGAGCTGGAACGCGAGGGCTTCGAGGTCACCTACCTCGACGTGCTGGACAACGGCCTGCTCGACCTCGAGGCGTTCAAAGCGGCGCTGCGGCCGGACACGACCGTGGTGTCGGTGATGTTCGTCAACAACGAGATCGGCGTCATCCAGGACATCGCCGCCATCGGCGAGATCTGCCGCAGCCGCGGCATCGTCTTTCACGTCGACGCGGCGCAGGCCACCGGCAAGGTGGTGATCGACCTGGCGCAGCTGAAGGTCGACCTGATGTCGTTCTCGGCGCACAAGACCTACGGCCCCAAGGGCATCGGCGCGCTGTACGTGCGGCGCAAGCCGCGCGTGCGCCTGGAGGCGCAGATGCACGGCGGCGGCCACGAGCGGGGCCTGCGTTCCGGCACCCTGCCGACGCACCAGATCGTCGGCATGGGCGAGGCGTTCCGGCTGGCGCGCGAGGAGATGGCCACCGAGTGCGAGCGCATCCGCATGCTGCGCGACCGGCTGCTCAAGGGCCTGCAGGAGATCGAGGAGGTCTACGTCAACGGCGACCTCGAGCACCGGGTGCCGCACAACCTGAACATGAGCTTCAACTACGTCGAGGGCGAGAGCCTGATCATGGCGATCAAGGACATCGCCGTGTCCTCCGGCTCGGCCTGCACCTCGGCGAGCCTGGAGCCGTCGTACGTGCTGCGCGCGCTCGGCCGCAGCGACGAACTGGCGCACAGCTCGATCCGCTTCTCGATCGGCCGCTTCACGACGGTCGAGGAGATCGACTTCGCGGTCGACCTCATCAAGCGCAAGGTCGGCAAACTGCGCGATCTGTCCCCCTTGTGGGAGATGTACAAGGAAGGCATCGATCTGAACACTGTGCAGTGGGCCGCGCACTGAGATAGGCATTCGGAGAACCACATGGCATACAGCAATAAGGTCATCGACCACTACGAGAACCCGCGCAACGTCGGCTCGTTCGACAAGTCCGACGAGGCGGTCGGCACCGGCATGGTGGGCGCCCCGGCCTGCGGCGACGTGATGAAGCTGCAGATCAAGGTCGGCGCCAACGGCGTCATCGAGGACGCGCGCTTCAAGACCTACGGCTGCGGCTCGGCGATCGC
>CAYLZU010000366.1:0-3403 GCA_964388005.1 uncultured Burkholderiaceae bacterium | reverse complement strand
CACTGCCGGTCACCTGCGGTCCGGCACGATGATGCGGCAATACTTGAACCTCAGGCTCCAAGTGGCGGACCAACTTGTGCCTCGGTGGCCCGTTGGGGCGAAACCGACGTGGGACTCAGGAACGCCCCTGTTCTTGTCGGGACCGTTCGGTATCAGGAGAAAGCGTGAATCGCGAGCAGTGGGTCAAGGAATTCTTCGCCGTCGTGGACTCCAGGCAGCCAGAGAAGATCGCGGCGTACATGACGAGCAATGTCCGTCTGCAAATGGCCAACATGGAGCCGTCCGTCGGGGTCGAGCCATTGAAGGCGGCGTTTCAAGCAGCGGCTGATCGATTCAGACCGATCAGTCACGAGATCCAGGGCATCTGGGGCGGCATGTGGGAGCAGGGTGATGTGGTCAGGGTGGAAGCCGTGGTGAGGTACGAACTTCGAAGCGGGACAGTGGTTGAGCTTCCGTGCACCAGCCCCCTTCGACTGCGGGGCGACAAGATTGCAGACTATCGAATATTCATCGAGCCATCGCCGGCGTTCGCGGATCGATGGTTAGCGGCTGCCGCCGGCGGAGACTAATGACCGCGGCCCGATCTCATCCGTCGAGCGGCCGCTTCCGACAAGGGCGACGGCTGCCTTGGGTCGGTACTGCGAGTTCGACCAGTAGAGAAGCGCTCGCCGGCGCGGCACGATCCGCCTTGGAAGATTCGTGCGACTTCAGTACCTCGTACAGCCGTCATTCAGGCCATTGCCCGCCGCCGAGCCGAACGACTGCTTGATGCTAGGCAGCGTGAGTATGGACGCTGCAGGCCATCGGCTCCTCCCGCTGCAATGCGGTCGCCAGTGGAGCATCGGGTCGCTGAACGGTTGTGGCCGGCAGTCCGGCTTCAAGGACGCTTCGCGCACGGTGACGCCGGGCCTGTCCGGCGCTCGAGGAGGAGGCGCGACGGGTCACGGCGCGACCCATCGGCCGCTACCCGATCCTCGTCACGACAGACTTCACGCTTCCGGCGCCGGACCGGCCTGCTGCTACCGTGCTGTATATTCATCCAGCATGTCGAGCCCGTTCACCTGCCGCGCCTGCGGCGCGACCGACTTCGAGCAGGTGGTCGTGCGCCTGCCGAGCGGCATGCTGCGGCAGACCGATCTGTTCTGCTGCCGCGGCTGCCGCACCGTGTACTTCGATCCCAGGACCTTCAGCGCCGGCCGGCCGGCGGGCGTGGCGGCGATGACGCCCGACTTCAAGACCTACAGCAACTGATCCTCGCGCTCCGATGAACGCCGTCGCCGAACCGGTCGCGCCCACGGCCGATCTCGACTTCCTCGACCGGCTCAACCCGCAGCAGCGCGCCGCGGCCGAGTTCGGCGCCGGCGACGCCAGCCCCGGGCCGCTGCTGGTGATCGCCGGCGCCGGTTCCGGCAAGACGAGCACGCTGGCGCACCGGGTCGCGGCGCTGATCGCCCGCGGCGCCGATCCGCGCTCGATGCTGCTGCTCACCTTCTCGCGCCGGGCGGCGGCGGAGATGACGCGGCGGGTCGAGCGCATCGTCGCCACCATGGCGCGCTCGCGGGCGGCTCCGGTGCCGCCGCTCGACTGGGCCGGTACCTTCCATGCCATCGGTGCACGGCTGCTGCGCGAGTTCGCGCCGCGCATCGGGCTGGCGCCCGAGTTCACCATCCACGACCGCGAGGACGCCGCCGACCTGATGAACCTGGTGCGGCACGAACTGGCGCTCTCCGCCACCGAGAAGCGGTTCCCGCTGAAGGGCACCTGCCTGGCGATCTACTCGAAGGCGATCAACACCGAGCAGCCGCTGGCGGCGGTGCTGGCGGAGAGCTTCCCGTGGTGCGCCGGCTGGGAAGGCGAACTGAAGCGGCTGTTCGCCGCCTACGAGGAGGCCAAGCAGCGCCACAACGTGCTCGACTACGACGACCTGCTCGCCTGCTGGGCGGCGATGATGGGCGAGCCTTCGATCGCGGCCGAACTCGGCGCCCGCTTCGCCCACGTGCTGGTCGACGAGTACCAGGACACCAACCGCCTGCAGGCCGCGATCCTGCGGGCGTTGAAGCCGGACGGCCGCGGCCTGACGGTGGTCGGCGACGACGCGCAGGCCATCTACGCCTTCCGCGGCGCCACGGTGCGCAACATCCTCGACTTTCCGCGCCAGTTCGATCCGCCGGCAACGGTGGTCACGCTGGAGCGGAACTACCGCTCCACGCAGCCGATCCTCGATGCCGCCAACGCCGTGATCGGGCTGGCGGCGGAGCGCTTCACCAAGAACCTGTTCTCGGCGCGCGAATCCTCGGCGAAACCGCTGCTGGTCGCGGTGGCCGACGAGGCGGCGCAGGCCCGCTGTGTGGTCGACGAGGTGCTGGCGCGGCGCGAGGAAGGCCTGGCACTGCGCGCACAGGCGGTGCTGTTCCGCGCCTCGCAGCACAGCCTGCAGCTCGAGCTGGAACTGGCGCGGCGCAACGTGCCTTTCGTCAAGTACGGCGGGCTGAAGTTTCTCGAGGCGGCGCACGTCAAGGATCTGCTCGCCTGCCTGCGCTGGGCCGAAAACCCGCGCGACCGCGTCGCCGGCTTCCGCGTGCTGCTGATGCTGCCGGGTGTCGGCCCGAAGACGGCGGCACGGGCGCTGGAGAGCATGGCCGCGGCAGCCGATCCGGTCGAGGCGCTGTTCGCCTTCGCGCCGCCGCCGGCATGCGGTGCCGACTGGCGCCAGCTGGCGCTGCTGCTGCGCGCGCTGCGCGAGCGGCGGGACGGCTGGCCGGCGGAGATCGCGCGGGTGCGGCGCTGGGTCGAGCCGCAGATGGCGCGCCGCTACGAGGACGCCGAGGCGCGCGCCGCCGACCTGGCGGCGATCGAGCACATCGCCGGCACCTACGGTTCGCGCGAGCGCTTTCTCACCGAGCTGACGCTCGATCCGCCGGACGCGGCGAGCGACGAGGCAGGAGCGCCGCTGCTCGACGACGACTGGCTGACGCTGTCGACCATCCACTCGGCCAAGGGGCAGGAGTGGAGCGCGGTCTACGTGCTCAACGCCGTATACGGCTGCATCCCCTCCGACATGGCCTCCGGCACCGCCGCCGAGATCGAGGAGGAGCGCCGCCTGCTCTACGTCGCGATGACCCGCGCCAGGGACCACTTGCAGGTGCTGGTTCCGCAGCGCTTCTACGTGCACCAGCAGGGCGCTTTCGGCGACCGGCATGTCTACGGTTCGCGCACGCGCTTCATCCCGCCGGCGCTGGCGGCGCTGTTCGAGTCGCGGGCCTGGCCGGCGGCGAGCGCCGGGCAGGCAGCCGGTGGTCCCGCGCCGGCGGTTGCCATCGACGTCGCCGCAAGGATGCGCAGCCGCTGGCGGTGAGCGCGCCGGGCCGGTCCACGGCCGCGCTCGTAGGCGCGGCCGGCTGCG